>DAIQBE010000348.1:0-4390 GCA_036781325.1 Leadbetterella sp.
ACTCATCTTGTCTTAAAACGCCCGCTGATTTAGAATCTTGGGTGCGGTGCTTTAATAATTCCGCTGTTTCGGCATCAAATTTTGACATCATTGTTTTAGTATATTCCAATGCTTCTTCCTCTGTTTCTCGTACAATTACATGCAGTCGCATACCAAAGTCCATAGTTCTGCCATAAGAGGCGGCCTTGGCACTCATTTCTTGCATAGTGGCATATATGCTTTCTTCGGGTTCGGGCCACATTAAAAACACATCGCAATATTTTGCACATACTTCTTTAGACCCTGGTGAAATTCCACCAAAATATAATAAAGGCCCTCCGTTTTGTTGGTAAGGTTTCACTGGTTTGGCGTCCATGCTAAAATTATAGATTTTGCCTTTATGTTCTATTCTGTCTTGCGTCCATGCCTGTTTTAAAATATCTATGACTTCTCCACAGCGTTGATACCGCATTTCATGATCTTCTTTAGACCCCGGCAAATCAGAATTTATAATATTAATGGTTAATCTGCCTTTTAAAATATGATCTAAAGTGGCAATATGCCTTGCCAACATAGGGGGATGGATTTCTCCAGTGCGTATGGCAGCCAGCATATTTATTTGTTGGGTTTGTGGTGCCATAGCTGCCGCAAAAGGCAAAACTTCTTGGCCAATAATATAGGAAGTGGGCAATAAAATATTTTCGAATCCTAATCTATCCGCAGTTTCCATAATTTCAGCACAATGGGAATAACTACTTCTTCTAGTTGGGTCAATAGTTCCCAAAAATTCAGTGTCGCCTCCACATAGATCATCAAACCAAGCCACCTCGGCTATTCTATCTTGTGTTCTTATGCCTACTTGTTCTATTTTTTCAGTAATCATTTTGCTAGTTCTTTAAATTGTACCAATTCGTAATTTCAAGATTCTTTCTTCTATTTATTTTTTCTGAAGGAGGATAGTTTTTAGCTAAATACTCCAATATTATAGGCTCCGCAGCCCCCAAATCCCAAAGTTTTTGCTTTTGTTGCATCCATCTAATTTTTTCAAGCCATCCGTTTTTGTCTGTATGAAACTGGGTTATCAATTTACTAGAATGACAACCTGTGCAATGAGCTATAACTAAATCTAAACCTTCTCCAATAATTAAACCCGTATTGCTATCAATTTTTATAGTGGAATCGATTGGCATAAAGGGTACTTCATTTCCAACTTTCTGCTCTTTTTCTTTAAAAGAAGCATTAATAAAAGCTAAAACACTAAAGCTAACTATTAAAAATTTAAATGCCTTTTTCATTTTCTATTTTTTAAACAACTTTTATTGCTATTCGGTGGCACGAATTATTCAAATATCCTCCTGGATTCCAAGCAGGAATTACCATTGGTTGAGAAATAGCATTTGTGTCTGTTGCTTTTGCCCAAACTTCATAATACCCTTTTTGTGGAAAATTTATTTCCAAAATCCACTGTTGCCAAGCCAATCTATTTTTAGGCTTCTTTAATTCACATTTTTGCCATGTTGCTCCAAAATCTATGGACACATTCATTTCTTTTACTTCAAGGTCGCCCGCCCAAGCATGTCCACGAAGCATAATTTTTTGAGTATTCGTTAAAATAGCTCCAGATTTTGGATAGGTGATGAGAGATTTTACAGGCATAGATTCTATTATGATGAGATCTTTATCCTCCACTTTTGCTCCAGGTTCAATTGGGAATTTGGGGATTTTGTAACTTTGCCCGCTCATTTTTTCACCGTCATGCACCTTATTTCTAACTAGTATTTTATTGAGCCATTTACCTGAAACTGATGCAGGCCATCCGCCAATTACTAGCCTTAAAGGATACCCGTGCAAAAGGGGTATATCTTTACCATTCATAGCCCATGCAATTAAAGTTTCGTCTTCCATAGCTTTGCTAATTGGTACCCCTCTGGAAATGGTAGCTTTAAGTATATCTCCACTTAAATGAATGTCTTTCCCAACAAAACCAATATAAACAGCATCTGAATTTATTCCAACACTTTCTAAAACGTCTCTTAAGCGAACCCCTGTCCATTCTGCACAACTGATGGCCCCTTCTTGCCACTGATTTCCAGCAGTTTGCGGACTAAACCCCGATCTGCCGTTACCTCCACATTCTAGTTGCAACTGATAGGTGTAGGTTTTGAATTTTGTTTTTAGTTCGTTTAAAGTAAAAACCTTTTTTGTTTTTACAGATTCGCCAGAAATTTCTAAAGTCCATTTTGAAATGTCAATATTTTCGGGCAAATTTCCATTGTTTCGAACAAACATTTTGTCCGCTGGAGTAATCTCATCATCTAATAAATGGGCTGGGGCTTCGATATTTAGCGGCCTGTCATTCAATAATACCATCTCTTTATGTTTTCCTTCTGGCAGAACTTCTAAGAAATCTTTCGCTCCTAAAAAATTTAAACCTTTAGGAATATTTTTAGCAAATACTATTTCACTTCCCAAAACGGCGGCGATACCTAACATACTTTTTTGAAGAAAACTCCTACGCTTTTTATTGATTTCCATTACTCGCTATTTTTGAAAAAACATAACATAATATAAAGATAAAAGACAAATTATAATCCATACTGTACTTGCTTGCAAAATTACTGAAATCCCTACTTTTTTTATGCTTTCAAAGGAAATTGAAGAGCCAATCAAAAACAAACTTACCACCATTATTTGTTTAGAAATTCTATATAAAACCGCATAATAAGCTTGGAATTGAGGTAAAAAACTAAATAAACAAGATGCTAAGAGAAATCCGATAATAAAAGATGGTATTTTAAATGATTCTCTATTTTCTTTAAAACCTAATACTAATGCTAAAGATAAAGGTATGATCCACAATACCCTTAACATTTTTGTTATAGAAGCTATTTGTAAGGCTTCATCTCCATATTTTGTTGCAGCACCGACCACCGAGCTCATGTCATGTATGGCTATTGCGGCCCATGTTCCAAATTGCATTTGACTTAATCCAAGCCAATGACCAATAGCAGGAAATGAAAACAAAGCTAAGGCGTTTAACAAAAAAACCACTCCAGTAGAAATTGACAATTGGTTAGCATCTGCCTTAACTACTGAACCAACTGCTGCTATGGCACTTCCTCCACAAATAGCCGTTCCCGCAGAAACCAAAAGTGCTATTTTCTTGTCTATTTTCAATAATCTTCCTAATGCTAAGCCAATTATCATGGCTCCAAAAACAAAGAAAGCGGTGGTTGCCATATTGTTTTTTCCTGCTTCTAATAATACTTTAAAATTTATTCCGAATCCTAAGCCAATTACAGACGATTTTAATAAATAGCCTCCCCAAGTACTAGTTTGAGCTTTAAAACTATAATTATTTCCAAATGAAATAGCAAAAGTTATCCCTAATAGTAAGGCAATGGAAGAAGAAACAAAAGAAGGCACACAACAAACCAAAGCGATAAAAAAGAATAGTAAACTTTGACTTTTCATGACTCAAAATTATTATTTTCAAAATTATCAATCAAATAGTGTTTGTTAATAGATAATTACTTTTGGTTATAATGCCTTTGGGCAAATCGAATAAATGAAGTGGATAAACTATCTATTTGTCCTTGAAGATTGACAAAAGAAAAATTTCTTAAAATTCGGAAGTCCTTTATTTCAATAATCTTCAATATACCTTGATTAACTTCTTGTTCGATAGCTCGAATTGAAATAAAAGACAAGGCATTTGAATGCTCTAAAAAGGACTTTATACTTTGGGTACTTCCTAAATGCATAATGATTTGTAGGTTAGCAAGTTTTATTTCTCTTTGTTTTAAAGCAGATTCTATAACTTCCAAAGTGCCTGACCCTCGTTCGCGTAAAACAATAGGAATAGTTATCAAATCGGATAATTCTAAGATATTCTTTTTTGCGTATTTGCTTTTACAATGAACCACCGCCACTAATTCATCTTCCATAAAATCTATATACTTTAAGCCTGGCAAATGCTTTTTACCTTCCACAATTCCCAAATCGATGGTTTTACTTAAAACTGCAGTTTCAATAAGCTCGGTATTTCCGTTTAATAGACTTAATTCAACATTTGGAAATTTTTCATAAAAAGAGGCAAGAACAGCCGAAATTAAATATTGGGCTATAGTAGTACTTGCTCCTAGTCTTAATTTTCCATCTTGTTTATCTTTCAAAGTACCAATTTCATAAATTGCTTCTTGATATAAACCAAATATTTCTTTCGCATATTTAAATAAAATTTCTCCCGCTAAGGTTGGAAAAATATAACTTCCTTTTCTTTCAAAAAGCCGAATACCTAGGTCTTCTTCCAAAAGCTTGATGTGTTTTGTAATGGCTGGCTGCGTAATAAAAAGCTCTGCTGCAGCTTTTGTAAAACTTTGATTTTTGGCCACTGAATAAAAAACTTTTA
>DAIQBE010000349.1:0-4376 GCA_036781325.1 Leadbetterella sp.
GCGTGTTACTATTATTTCTAAGTGCAACGATTTATTGGATAAAATGGATAACGCTCCTTTTGAATTTATAAAAAATTGCAAAAGTTCAGATTTAAAGATTTTTCAATCTTTTGTTCATAGGACATTTAATTTTACTGACCTTTTATATTTTATTGAGTTTTTAAAATTCCATTATTCAAATTTCGAATCATTAGAAGATGCTTTTTTGCAAAGCAAAAGTTCAATATCTCAAAAAGAAAGACTAATTGACTTTCAAAAATATTTTTTCTCTTTAGAAGATTTTCCTAATAGAACTAAAAAACATATTTCTACCCCGATAAAAAATTCTGCATGTAAGCGAATAAATATGTATTTAAGATGGATGGTAAGGAAAGATAATAAAGACGTAGATTTCGGCATTTGGAATAAAATTAAACCTTCGGAATTAATTTGTCCTTGCGATGTTCATGTGGAAAGGACAGCCAAGATTCTAAAATTTACCAGTAGAACAAAACCCGATTGGCAAATGGCAGAAGAAATAACAAATATTTTAAAATCTATTGACCCAATTGATCCGATAAAATTTGATTTTGCTCTATTTGGATTGGGCGTTGAAAACTATTTTGAAGGACATTATTAAATTTTAATTTTTAAAAAATTGTAATTTTAAAGTATTGACATACAATAAGTTAATTAATTTTTTAAAAATTCAATGTTTATCTTTTCTAAAAATTCCTTCAAAGTTTAAAAAAAATAAAAAGTAATATTATGAAATTATTTCCTCATAATGCCCTATAAACAAAGCATACATTTTAAGAGTGCATTAAAATATATTATATTTGCATTGTGGATAAAATAAAACTTGAAATACTTGACTTATCTCCTAGCCAATTACAGGCGGGATCTTTTACATTGATTCTATCTGAAGTTAATGGAGAAAGAAGATTACCAATTATAATTGGTATGTTTGAAGCACAGGCAATTGCCATTGAAATGGAAAAAATACAACCCTCAAGGCCATTAACCCATGATCTTTTCAAATCTTTCTCAAAATCTTTCGATTTTTCTGTAGAAGAAATACATATTTCAGAAATATCAGAAGGAGTATTTTTTTCAAAAATAATATGCACGGATGGAATTCGTCAAAAAAACATTGATGCTCGCCCGTCTGATGCCGTGGCTATAGCTTTACGTTTTAATGCTGCAATTTTTACGAATGAAAACGTTTTAAACGAAGCTGGAATAAGTTCTGCTGATGTTACTAATCAAGAGAAGGAGATTGAACCTCCAAAAAAAGGAAAAGTAAAATCTAGCCAAGAATTAAATGCAAATTCGATTGAAGACCTAAAAAAGATATTAGAAGAGGCTATTAGAAATGAAGATTATGAAAAAGCCGCTAAAATTAGAGATGAAATAGATAAGAGAAATTAAAAATCACATTTTATCAAAATAAAACGATAGAATGAAAGATTAATTTTCACTCTTTTTATTCATAAATAATCCTAATGATAAGAATATTAAAAAACTTTCTTCCAATACCCAATTCCTCCGAAAATAAATTTCTTAGGATACTTTCCTATTTAGATATTTTTGGAATTTTCCAAAAAGATCCTTTTGGCAACTGGTTAGTTCTAAAAAGAGCCATAATTTTTATTGCAGGTTGGCCAACTTATTGGAGGATAGCTATTGTTAACAAACTCAAAATTGAAGGCACTGAATATTTAAAAGATTTACCAAACGAAAATGTTTTTTTCATTTCAAATCACCAAACCTATTTTGCCGATGTAATATCATTTTACCATATCTTTTGCAATATAAAATGGGGATTTGGAAAAAAACTAATTCCAATTTATCTGTTTGCTCCCCGCGCTAAAATTTTTTATGTGGCGGCAAAAGAAACAATGAAAACCGGAATTATACCAAAACTATTTAGCTTAGCTGGGGCAATTTTAGTAGAAAGAAGTTGGCGTGCAGAAGGAATAAATGTAAAAAGAGATGTTGATTCCTCGGCTGGAGACAATGTTTCAAAAGGTTTAAAATTTGGGTGGGTTGTGAGTTTTCCACAAGGCACCACAAGTCCATATGCTCCCATCAGAAAAGGCACGGCTCACATTATACTTCAAAATAAACCTATTGTGGTGCCTGTAGTAATTAATGGTTTTAGGCGAGCATTTAATAAAACTGGATTAAAATATAAAAAAAGAAATACTGAACTAAATGTAAAATTTAAAAAGCCTATCTATTTTGACGATAATCAAAGCCTAGAAGACATTACGCTAATAGTTCAAAACATTATTGAACAAAGTATGCCAGAACAAATAGCAGAATGGAATGCTTTAAAAGAATCTATAAAAAAAGGAGAATGAACATTTAAAATATCTTAAATTTTACATGTAAAAATTCTTCCCGAAAAAAAATAATTATATTTGTTTTTAAGATCTAATTTAAGATAAATGAGTTTTAATAAAAGATTAGGGAGTTATCCAGGAATATTAATCATTATAAGCCTATCAGTTGCGCTTTTTCTGATAGGATTCTGTGGTTGGATAGCTCTTTCTTCTAAAGAATTGATTAAATACGTTAAACAGAATATTGAAGTTCAGGTTTATTTAGAAAGGGATTTAAACGCAAACCAAATAAGTCAACTAAAAAGCGATCTGATTAACTTATCCGTAGCTGATATAAAAAATAATGTTCCACAAATTTTCTTAGTTTCTAAAGAAACAGCCGCTGAAATCTTTTTTAAAGACACCAAAGAAAATTTCCAAGATGTTCTAGGAGATAATCCATTTAGAGATTCATTTACCATTAAACTTAAGGAGGAATACATTACTGAGCAAAAATTAGCTCAAATAAAAACTAATATTGAAAAAATACCATTTGTTTTTGAAGTAGATTATGCAAAAGATTTCTTGAAAGGAATCATAGCTAATGTTAATAAAATTTATAAAGTTTTGGCAATGGTGGTTTTGATATTTTTTATTGCCACCTTGCTTTTAATTAACAATACCATTAAACTAGCCTTATACTCCCAGCGATTTATTATAAGAACTATGCAATTGGTTGGGGCAACAGATTTTTTTATTCAAAAACCATTTCTTAAAAAAGGCCTTTTTCAAGGTTTGATTGCGGCAATAATTTCTGTGTTCTTAATTTACATTACTAAAAAAATAGCTACTGATCAAATTGATGGGCTTGAATTAATACAAAACAATACTTCAATTTATATATTGTTCGGAATATTACTGGTTTTGGGTCCTTTGATTGGAATTCTAAGCACATTCCAATCAATTGCCAGATATCATAAAATGGATTTAGATAAATTATATTAAAAATAAATAATGAAAGAAAAAAATTTAAAAAGCTCTGATAAATCTTCTACCGAAAATTTCGATGGCCTGCCATTTGCAAAATCTAATTTCAGAATTATGATGGTAGGCATTATTTTAATTATTGCTGGATTTATTCTCATGACACTTGATAAAGAAGAGTTTGGCTTTGGTTTTATGGGATTAACCTTAGGACCAATCACAGCTTTTGTTGGGTTTATGATCGAATTTTACGCATTATTAAAGAAAAAAGCATAATTTTAAATGAATATTATACAAGCAATTATACTAGCTATAATTGAAGGGATAACTGAATACTTACCAATAAGCTCAACGGGTCATATGATTATTGGAGCCTCATTTATGGGAATTGCCAATAATCCTTTTACCAAGATTTTTGAAGTAAACATACAATTTGGAGCAATTATAGCAGTAATTGTTTTATATTGGAAGCGTTTTTTTCAATCCTTTGATTTCTATTTTAAACTTTTAGTTGCTTTTGTACCTGCAGCTATTTTTGGATTTTTATTTAATGATTTTATTGATTCTATTTTAGAAAATGTTTGGGTAGTTGCCACTTCCTTATTATTAGGGGGCATTATTTTAGTTTTTATTGACAAATATTTCGAAAATAAAGAAACAAAAGAAATTGCTAACTTTAAAAATAGCTTTGTTATAGGGCTTTTTCAATGCCTGGCTATGATTCCGGGAGTATCAAGATCTGCAGCTTCCATTATAGGTGGGATGTTTCAAGGTTTAAGTAGAAAATCTGCTGCGGAGTTTTCTTTCTTTTTGGCTGTGCCTACCATGTTTGCCGCTTCAGGGTACAAACTTTTAAAAGGATATAAAAATGGAGATTTGAATTTTGATTCCCAAGAGCTTTTATTATTAGGAATTGGTAATATTGTCGCTTTTATTGTGGCAATTATTGCAATAAAGTTTTTTATAGGATTTCTTCAGAAACATGGCTTCAAGGTTTTTGGTTATTATCGAATAGCATTAGGTATAATTTTACTTGGTCTTTTGTTTATGGGAGTAGATTTAAAAATAGTGTGATGCAATCGGAAG
>DAIQBE010000350.1:0-4370 GCA_036781325.1 Leadbetterella sp.
AGAAATTTATACAGACCCATCCTATTTTGGGCAAATAGTTGTAAATACTACCGCCCATATTGGTAATTATGGGGTAAAATTGGGCTCTGAGGAAGAGTCTAATAGTATAAAAATAAAAGGGATGATTTGTAATTCCTTTGCAGATCATTATTATTCTAGAAATACGGCTGATTTCTCATTGCAAGAGTATTTTGAAAAGGCTGGAATTGTTGGAATTTGCGATATTGATACTAGACAAATAGTAAGGCATATTAGAAATGCTGGTGTAATGAATTGCATTATTTCATCTGAAGAGCATGATCTTGAAATTTTGAAAGCTAGATTGGATAAATGTCCAAGCATGGATGGACTTGAACTTAGTTCTTTAGTTAGTACAAAAGAACCATATTTTTTAGGAAATCCAGAAGCTAAGTTTAAATTGTCAGTTATCGATTATGGCTGTAAGACTAATATTCTTAGAAATTTTGTAGAAAGAGATTGCTATGTTAAAATTTTTAATGCCAAAAGTCCTGTTGATGAAATATTAGAATGGAATGCTGACGGCTACTTTATTTCTAACGGACCCGGAGATCCTGGTGCTATGGATTATGCAATAGATACAATAAAAGGGATTTTAGAAACAAATAAACCTTTGTTTGGTATTTGTTTGGGTCATCAGTTGCTTTCTAGGTCAGTAGGAATCAATACTTATAAAATGCATAATGGGCATAGAGGACTTAATCATCCAGTTAAAAATCTGATTACAGGAAAATGTGAAATTACTTCTCAAAATCATGGCTTCGCTGTGAGTCCGGAAGAAGCAAAAATTCACCCAGATGTAGAAATAACTCATATCAATTTAAATGATAATACGATTGAAGGAATTCGTTTAAAAAATAAACCAGCATTTTCTGTTCAGTATCATCCAGAGGCTGCTCCTGGTCCACATGATTCAAATTATCTTTTTGACCAGTTTGTAAACATGATGAATTGATAAGATATGTTTTTTTATAGTACCAATAAGCTAAGTGAATTAGTTAATTTTCAAGAAGCAATATTTAGAGGTTTGCCCGAAGATAATGGACTATATATGCCAAAGGTTATTCCTGAAATTGCTTCTGAATTTTGGGAAAATATTCAAGATTATTCTTTAAATGAAATTGCTTTTCAAATTACCAAATCTTTACTTTCTGATGAATTGCCAGAAAATGTAATAAAAAAAATAATTGATGATGCTCTCAATTTTGAAGTTCCTATTAGAAAAATAAATGAAAGCATTTTTTGTTTAGAGTTATTTCATGGTCCATCTATGGCCTTTAAAGATTTTGGAGCAAGATTTATGGCTGCTTTGATGTCTTATTATTTAGAAAAAACACAAAAGAAAATTAATATTTTAGTTGCAACCTCTGGGGACACCGGAGGTGCGGTGGCCCAAGGTTTTTATAAAAAATCCAACATTACGGTTACCATTCTGTATCCAAAAGGCAATGTGAGTGAAATTCAGGAGAAACAGCTTACTACTTTAGGAGAAAATATTAAAGCTATTGAAATTGATGGAACATTTGACGACTGTCAAGCATTAGTAAAAAAAGCTTTTTTAGATGAAGATTTAAAAAATAGCTTAAATCTTGCTTCAGCAAATTCAATTAACATTGCTCGCCTTATTCCTCAAGCATTTTATTATGCCTATGCCTATGCTAAATTAAAAAAGTTTGGAAAAGAAATTGTTTTTTCTGTTCCTTCCGGAAACTTTGGAAATTTATGTGCAGGTCTATTAGTTTATAAAATGGGTATGCCTATCAAACATTTTATTGCTGCAACAAATGTTAATAATGTTGTACCAAATTATCTAGTAACAGGCAAATTTGATCCAATTTCACCTTCAATTTCTACTATTTCAAATGCCATGGATGTTGGAAATCCTAGCAATTTTCCAAGAATTTTTGAGTTGTTCGAAAGAAATTTAGAAAAAATAAAAGAAGTAATTAGTGGGTTTTTCTATTCTGATATTCAAACAAAAAATGCAGTAAAAACCTTATATGAAGATTATGACTATTTAACTTGCCCACATTCCGCAATTGGATATTTAGCTTTGAATGATTATTTAAATAGACCTGAAAATAAGAATAAAATTGGGGTTTTTCTTTCAACAGCACATTTTGCTAAATTTTTACCTGATATGGAAAAAATATTAGGCAAAAAGCTTATTGTTCCCGATCGATTGTCAAGTTTACTTGAAAAAAGGAAGATTGCAACACCATTAAAAAATGATTTCTCAGCCTTTAAAGAATATTGTTTGCAAAATTTATTTTGAAAATTTGCTATATTTAGCAATCCCCTAATTTACATATTTAAGTCTGTTTTCTATTTTATTTTTAATACAATTCCAGCTAATGGTGGAAGATTTAAAACTATAGATTGATCAAAACCATGGCAAGGTATTGTTTCTGTTCCAATTTTTTCGTTTGTAACTCCAGATCCCCAATATTTTCTATCATCTGAATTAAATATTTCTGTGTAGTTTTTGTTTTCAGGCACACCAATTCTATAATTATTTCTTGGTATAGGGGTTAAGTTTAGTAGAATCAACAATTCTTCGTTTAGACCTTTCCTTTTATAATATACTACTGCGTTTTCTCTGTCGCTAGTATCAAGCCATGCAAATCCTTCGGGACTAAATTGTTTTTCAAATAGTGCTGGATGTTTTTTGTAAAGATGATTTAAATCAGTAACAACGTTTTTAATTCCTGCATGATTATCATTTTCTAGTAAATGCCAATCTAAACTATTTTTAAAATCCCATTCTTTTGATTGACCAAATTCACCTCCCATAAAAATTAATTTTGTTCCCGGATGTGTAAACATATAAGTGAAAAGTAGTCTTAAATTTGCAAATTTTTGCCATTCATCGCCTGGCATTTTATTTAGTAAAGACCCTTTTCCATATACTACTTCGTCGTGACTAAGAGGTAACATAAAATTTTCTGAAAAGGCATAGACGGTACTAAATGTGAGGTCGTCTTGGTGCCATTTTCTGAACATTGGATTTTTTGAAAAATATGTTAATGTATCATTCATCCATCCCATCATCCATTTCATGCCAAAACCTAAGCCTCCTAAAAATGTAGGTTTTGATACTCCAGGAAAAGCGGTAGATTCTTCAGCGATGGTTTGAACATCTGGGAAAGAGCGATAGATCTCTTCATTTAATTCTTTGAATAATGAAATTACTTCTAAGTTTTCTCTTCCACCAAAAACATTTGGAATCCATTCTCCGTGATTTCGAGAATAGTCTCTATATAGCATTGAAGCCACAGCATCAACTCTTAAACCATCAGCATGATAGATATCTAGCCAAAATAGTGCATTCGAAATTAAGAAAGATCGAACCTCTAGCCGCCCATAGTTAAAAATATAGGATTTCCAATCAGGATGATAACCTTCTCTTGGATCCTCATGTTCATAAAGTGCAGTGCCATCAAATCTATATATGCCATTTGCGTCTCCAGGGTAATGGGAAGGAACCCAATCTAGGATTACACCAATATCGTTTTTATGAAGTTGTTCAATTAAATACATCAGGTCTTGAGGCGTTCCAAATCTGCTACTTGCTGCAAAATAACCTGTAATTTGATAGCCCCATGAAGGTTCATATGGGTGCTGCATAATAGGCATAAATTCTACATGAGTAAAGCCCATTTCTTTTACATATGGAACAAGAGTATCGGCTATTTCTCTATATCCTAATCTTCTATCATTATTGGTTGGGTCTCTTTTCCATGATCCAATGTGAATTTCATAGACAGAATAAGGAGAGTTTAGACTATTTTTATTTTTTCTGTTTTTTAGCCATTCAGAATCTTTCCATTCATACCAAGTATCCCATATTAAGGAAGCAGTTTTAGGAGATTCTTCCCAACTTAAAGCAAATGGATCTCCTTTCTCTAATTCTTGGCCACCTAAATTGGATTTTATAGCATATTTATAAACTTCACCATTTCCAATGTGGGCTATCCATCCTTCCCAAATACCTGAGGCATCCCAACGGGGCATTAATTGATGTGATTCTTTATTCCATCCGTTGAAGTTTCCAATAACAGAAACTGTGTAAGCATTTGGAGCCCAAACTGCAAAATAAGTACCAATAATTTCTTTATTTTTGACTACATGGGATCCTAATTTTTCATAAAGTCTAAAGTGTTTACCTGACTTAAACAATGCGATATCGAAATCAGAAAATAAAGAAAAAGGTTCTACATTTTTAAATTGTATTACCACTTCTTCAATTTTTTTTTTGGCCATCTTGGTTAGTGTATTTTATTTTAACTCAAATATATTGTTTTGCTTTTGTTGATGTGTTTAAAATTTAAAAAAATATTAATAAAACATAT
>DAIQBE010000351.1:0-4369 GCA_036781325.1 Leadbetterella sp.
ATTTTGAAAATTTAATACAGATCGTAAATACGCTTATACAAGAAAATACGTATGATTTAATTCAAGTTGAATTTATTGATATTGCCCCAATTGTACATTTTTTACCAAAAAGTATTCCCAAAGTGTTTGTTCATCATGAAATTAGACATAAAAGAATGCTATTAGAATTTAATACATTGCATCAAAAATCGGAAGGTGATAGATGGAAAATAGAAAATATTAAGCTCTTAGAGGTGGCACTTCTTAATAAATTTGATAAAGTGATTTGCTTATCCAAATTAGACAAAGAATCTTTAATTGATGACGGGATTGAGCCAAAAAAATTGTGTGTTTCACCGTTACCAGTGGATATTATTGACCATGGGATAAATGTACCATTTGTTTTTGAAAATAGATTGGTTTATTTAGGGCCAGAGGTTCATTTTCCTAATTTAGATGCAGTTGATTGGTTTATAAATAACTGTTGGGAAAAATTAAAAATTAAAAATCCTAACCTAGTTTTTGATATAATTGGTAAATGGAGTGCAAAAACTATCGCATCGTATTCCCATATTCCAGGAATTAATTTTGTAGGTTTTGTAGATGATTTGAGTCAGATAATGAAAGGAGCTATTATGATAGTGCCTTTAAGAATTGGCAGTGGAATGAGGATGAAAATTTTAGAAGGAGTTTCTTGGAATATGCCTGTAATAAGTACAACAATAGGTGCCGAAGGCTTACCAATGGAACATACTCAAAATTGTTTTATTGCCGATACTTCCTTGGAATTTATTGCTTGCATTGCTGAGTTAACCCAAAATGAAAAGCTTCAAGGACAATTTGTGGAAAATTCTAGGATACTTATTAAAGAAGGATTTTCAACCAAGGAATGTGGAAAAAAAAGGGAGGAGATTTTTATGAATTTATTAAGATAACATGTCTGTTCGTACAATAGCTATTTATTTGCCCCAGTTTCATCCTACCCTCGAAAACGACGAATGGTGGGGGGCTGGTTTTACAGAATGGACAAATGTTGTAAAAGCAAAACCCAGTTTTAAAGGCCATATTCAACCACACCTGCCTGCAGATTTGGGTTTTTATGATTTGCGATTGGAGGAGTCTAGACAGGCACAAGCCGAACTAGCCAAAGCCTATGGAATTGATGGTTTTTGCTATTATCACTACTGGTTTGAAGGCAAAAGATTGCTTCAACAACCAGAACAAGCAATATTAGAATTAGGAAAGCCAGATTTTCCTTTTTGTTTATTTTGGGCCAACGAGTCGTGGTCTAGAAGATGGCTCGGAGAAGAGAAAGAGGTTTTAATGAAACAAACGTATTCGGAAGAAGATGATTTAAATCATATAAACTATCTTTTGTCCTACTTTAAAGATGAACGGTACATTAAAATAAATGGAAGACCTATATTCTTGATTTATAAGCCTTATGATTTGCCTGATGTGTCAAAAACTATTGCAAACTTTAAAAAAGTAGCTAGAGAGAATAATTTGCCAGAGCCTTATTTAATTGCATCAAATGCCCAAGACAGAGATAAAAATCCTTTGGATTATGGTTTTGATGACGCCTTGTTTTTTGAGCCAAAACTTTATGTATTGTCAGAATTTTCTATCGACAAACCGACTTTAAAAAAGTTTGTAAGAAATCTTCTGCAGGGAATTTTTAGCGCTAAATTAAAAGTATATTCCTACTTACAATATAAGAAACGAGCAAAAATAGTAAATCAAAACGCTAAATATAAAGGCCTTCCATGTGTATTGGTCGGTTTTGATAACACAGCTAGAAGAGGGAAAAATGGGATTGTAATTAAAGATCAAACACCCGAAGCTTTTGAACTTTCGCTCTTAGGGGCTATTGAAGAAGTTGGAAAAAGACCTGATGAAGAGAAATTAGTATTCATTAATGCTTGGAATGAATGGGCAGAAGGAAACCATTTGGAACCTGACCAAAAAGATGGATTGAAATATTTAGAAATAGTAAAAAAAGTATTTTCAAATATTAAAAAATAAGGATTTTGGTATACATAATTGATGCTTTAAGACTTCCTATTGGGAAAGCTAATGGAATATATAAAAATATTCTCCCTGAGAAATTGGTGGCTTTTTTACTAAAAGCTTTAGTATTAAGAAATAATTTAGTCCCACAACAAATCTCCGAAATAGTTTTGGCAAATGCCTTTGGAACCGGCGGAAATATGGCAAGGTATGCTTCATTATTGGCTGGATTACCAGATTTTGTAAGCTCTTTTACTTTAGATGCTCAATGTTCTGGAGGTTTAAAAGCGGTAGAAATAGGTGCTGCTATTGTAAATTACCAAAATAATTCCTTAGTTATTTCTGGTGGATTAGAAAGTAAAAGTCTTGAGCCAAAAAAATTTTATCACAAAAATGACGAAAGGTCAGATACTACAAGTTTACAGTTTCAAGTAGCGAAATTTAGTCCAAATCAGAAAAGCCTTAGCCCTTTACTAGATGCAGCAAGTCTAACTGCCGACTTTTTTGATATTTCTAAAATGGAGATGATGGATTGGACTGTAAAATCACATAAAAAAGCAATTTTAGCAAAAGAGAATGGTGCATTAAATTCTTATATGTTAAGTATGGACCAAAGCCATTTTGATCAGAGTATAAAACAGGATTTGACATTAGAAAAGCTCTATGAATTAGGGAGTTTAAATAAAATTGATTTCACAAATTCTGCTCATTACAACGATGGAGCCGCACTTGTGCTTTTAGCTAACCAAAAATATATGGAAGCCCATTCATGTCCTTTTTTAGCTAAAATTATTGCCACATCTTCTGTTGGTTTTAAGCCAGAAATGGCCCCTTCCGCTATTAATGAAGCCATAAAGGCAGTATTAAATCAGACTAATTTGTCTTGTGAAAATATAGATTTGTTTGAAATAAATGAATCTTTTGCAGTAACGCCCGTAGCTTTTGCAAAAGAGTTTGATGTGGAGCATAATAAAATTAATGCTTTAGGTGGTAATTTAGCCTACGGACATCCTTTTGGAGCATCAGGTACAATCAATTTAATTCATTTGATTGCCAGTTTGCATTTTTACAAAAAGAAAAGAGGCTTAGTTGCTATTCCTGCTGCGGGTGGATTAGCCACAGCAATGCTCATTGAAATAGAAAATGTTAATTGAGAAAATAAAAAATATTGACTCTAACAAAACTGCAATTATTGTGGATGAAGTTTCTATTTCTTATGGCGAACTATTATCAAAAATTGAAAAAAGAGCATGCTTTTTTGTTAACCAAAACAAAGACTTTTTACTTTCTAATTCAAACGATTTAGAAAACTTAATTGATTTTCTAGCTATAATTTACCTAGGGAAAAAGGCCGTATTTGGCGGTAAAAAACTAACTAGCATACAAAAGATTGCTTTGGCTAATCAATTTGATCTTGAAATTGTTGATGATGAATCAAACAAGAAATTGCTTGAAAATACTTCTATATTTAAAACCAAAGAATTCAAGTCTAAAGAATTATTTTTAGGGGTATTAACTTCAGGCACCACTGGAGAATCAAAGATTATTTGGAAAGATTATCAGTCTTGGTTTTCTGCTTTTCCTCATCAGTCTAAAATATTTGGTATTTCAGATAACGACCGGATTTTTGTGTTAAATTCATTGGGCTATTCTGCTAATTTAAACGCGGTACTTCATGGACTATGGTTGGGTGCGACATTAGTCTTGGGAAGTCTTTCGGAAGCAAAAAAATGGCAAGAACAGTTTGAGAAATTGGCAGTTACTTCCGTATTTTTAGTTCCTTCGCATTATAGATTATTAAGTAATACAACCAATCATTCAAACAGGATAAATTCTTTGGTAAGCGCAGGTGAAAAACTAGATGTCAAAACTGCCGAAAAGCTATTGGAAATTTTTCCTAAATCAACCTTAACCGAATATTTTGGTGCTGCAGAATTAGGTCATATTTCTTATCAACAAAATGAAGATATAGTAAACTTTCCAACTTCCGTAGGCAAGGCTTTTCCTGGAGTAAAGATTGAATTGAAAGAGGGTGAAATTTGGGTAGATAGCTTGTATGTTTCTCCATCTTTTAGAAATTGTGCCACGGTAAATGATATTGGTTTTTTTGATGAAAATCAGAATCTAATTTTACTAGGTAGGCAAGGTAGGATGTTTAACAGAAGAGGTTTAAATATTTTTGCTGAAGAAATTGAAAATGCTTCCAAATCTCATCCTTTAGTGAGCGAATCAGTCGCTATAGAAAAGAAAACCACTGGAATAAGGACAAATATTCTTCTCTTTGTTAAACCCATACAGAACAATAAATTTTCTAAAAAAGAATTACATCATTTTTTGTTAGATTTATTACCCAAAAATAAGCTTCCAAATAGAATTATTT
>DAIQBE010000352.1:0-4369 GCA_036781325.1 Leadbetterella sp.
GTTTTATTGATTGTTATAATAGTAGGAATGTTCGTTTTCAAGACTTATTGGAACGGCCCATATTTTGTTCCAACCTTTATTATTATCTATTATACATTAGTTACTTTTCTCAAAATAGCCATTTTTGCAACGGCAATGGAATTGTGTTGGAAAAGAATTTCGGCAACCCAATTTACATTATATATGGCAATAAATAATTTGGGAAATGCAGTAGGGGCAAGTAGTGAAAAAGTAGTTACTCATAATAACATTATGTATTGCAGTAATGAAAATATTCCATTTCCCGTTTTTAGTCAAATTGTTGCTTCGTCAAAATTATCTACTGCCGCTAGTGCCGATAGAGATGCTTGGTGTTATGGAAAATTAGGCGATAATATTGAATCTACAACTGGATTTCCGGTTGCTTTTTTTAATTCAGGTTCTGCTGGAGCATCGTCTGAAAATTGGAAAGTTAGCTCAGATGGAAATGCCACAAATAATATTTATACCGAGCAGCAATTATGTTCCCATCCAGATGAAAATAATGGAAGGCCTTGGTCAATTGGTATGCCTTATTATAATTTTAAAAAAGGACTTAATTTATATAATTCCATGTTTGGTGCACGTTCTGTTTTATGGCATCAGGGAGAATCGGATAGAAATATTGGAGTAAACCAATCTACCTATCAAGATAATTTAACCTATGTGATAAACAAGTCTAGAACTGATTATTCTAATAATTTGGCTTGGGTAATATCAAGAGTTTCCTATGAACAGCAACAAACATCTGCTCCTGTAATTGCAGCTCAAACCAATATGCCTAATCTTTTGAGCAATGTGTATTTAGGACCTACAACTGATGATTTAAATAATAATACAATGGCTGGTTCAAGAGATGGCATAGATTTGCATTTTAATAATCAAGGCCTAATTGAACTTGCCAATCGGTGGTCTAATTTTTTAAATCCTTCCTTTTTTGCGAACTCAACTCCCGTAATCGCTAACACTCCCCCCCAAGTAACTACTAGTTTTGTAAACAATACTACAATTTTAATGTCTGTGCCAGCTGTTTATAGTTCGTATAAGTGGGTAGCCGCAGATGGTGGAGGAAATTTCGGATTTGGTAATGCCTCTGAAGGGAATTCCAATACCCTACAAAAAACTTCCGGAACTTATAGATGTTGGGTGACCACTGCAAACGGGAATATGCAAATAAGTGCTCCTGTAAATGTAAACCAAGTAATAAGTTTAGGTTTAAATCCAATTGCTTGTTCACAAAATGTCTTTTTGTCAGATTTAAAATATGTAAATGCTTCTAATTCTCAAGGACCTATAGAATTAAATAAAACCAATGGAGCCAATGGAGATGGCGATGGATTAGCTATTGTTTTAAAAGGTATTTCGTATTCCAAAGGATTGGGTGTTTCAGCAAATTCAGAAATAACCTATAATATTCCACAAGGACAATTTTTTAGATTTAGAGCCAAATTGGGTATTGGTGATGAAATATTAAATTGTGATAACACAGGAGGAGTTGTTTTTAAAGTATTTGGAAATGGAAGTTTGATATACACCAGCCCAACTGTTTATAGAAATTCTGCATTAATAAATTTGGACCTATTTATATTGTCTTATTCATCTATAAAATTAACTGTCGAAGAAGTAGCCAATTCATCTACTTGTAATAAAGCAATTTGGGCTGACGCGGTATTGTTATGTGTGGCAACAGATAATGAGCCTCCAACAGCTCCAACTAACTTAGTAGTTTCAGATACCTTAAGCCGATGTCTTACCTTTCAATGGGCAGCTTCTACAGACAATTTAGCCATCCAGAGTTATAAAGTATATAAAAATGCTGTTTTGATTGCTACTCTTCCTGCTAATGTTTTGAGTTACACTCTTTCTGGGTTAGTGGCTGAGCAGTCTGTACTTTTCGGTGTGGAGGCTATTGATGCCAATAATAACGTATCTACAAGAACCAACCTGAATGCTTCAACGGTACAAATAGATGTGCGGTATGGTATTGATGATGCGATTAATTATATCTGCACCAATCAAACGTATTTACCTATTGTAAGAATACCGTCTACGGGGATTTTTTCAATAATTTCGGGCGTTGGGGGTAGTGTTAATCCTACCACTGGAGCATTTATGGGATCGGAATTAAATGGACAATTTGGACAATATACACTTACCTATACGATTGGCGCGGGTAATGCACAATGCGAATCAGCTCCTTCTTTCGTTTTAAATACAACACCACCTGCGGCTTCCCCTATTATTACAGCAGATAAGAGCATAATTAATATTGGAACACCCGTAAATTTAAGTTCTACCACATGTAATCTTGGTGTTTTGGCTTGGAGTTTTTCTAATTCAAATGCTATCACTATCCAACATTCCCCAAATTCTACAACAACCTACAGGTCTTTTTGTAAGCAAAGCCAGTGCTATTCTTATTCTAACGCTGTTTTGGTGAAAGTTTTACCCAATTGTCATTCGTCTTTAACTTTAACGAATCCCGTTGATAACCTTTCTTCAAATAGTAATTCCTTAAGTTTTAATTCTAGCACACAGATTTCGGCGACCAATCAAATTGTTCCATCCAATAATGTGACCTATCAATCTGCAAATTCAATTCTTTTAAATCCAGGTTTCAAAATTAACCCTGGCGTCATTTTTACCGCTAAAATTCAAAATTGCCCTAACTGACATACCTTCTTGTGACAATTTGTCATTAAAAATTCTTCTTAAAACCTGTTGGCATACAGATTGACCAATAGCAATTAGAATTATTTTTAAATAAATATACTGACAGAATAACATGGGAAAAATTATTGGAATTGATTTAGGAACCACCAACTCTTGCGTAGCCGTGATGGAAGGAAATGAGCCAGTGGTAATTGCTAATAGCGAGGGTGCTAGAACCACTCCTTCTATTGTAGCTTTTTTAGACAATGGTGAGAAGAAAGTAGGGGCTCCAGCAAAAAGACAAGCTATCACAAACCCTACAAACACGATCGCTTCTGTGAAGCGTTTTATGGGTAAAAAATATTCAGATGTAAGCAGTGAATTAAAAACCATAGCTTACGATGTGGAGAAAGGTGCTAACGATACTCCAAGGGTACGAATTGGAGATAGACATTATACGCCTCAAGAAATTTCGGCTTTTATTTTACAAAAAATGAAAGCTACAGCTGAGGATTATTTAGGTCAGACGATTACCGAAGCGGTTATCACTGTTCCTGCTTATTTTAATGACGCTGAACGTCAAGCGACAAAAGAGGCTGGAATTATTGCAGGATTAGACGTAAAAAGAATTATCAACGAACCTACAGCCGCCGCTTTAGCTTATGGTCTTGACAAAACGGGTCAAGACATGACAGTAGTGGTATTTGACTTAGGTGGTGGAACCTTCGACGTTTCAATTTTAGACTTAGGAGATGGAGTTTTTGAAGTGAAGTCTACAGATGGAGACACCCATTTGGGCGGAGATGATTTTGACCAAGTCATTATTGAATGGTTGGCAGAAGAATTTAAAAAAGATGAAGGTGTAGATCTTTTAAAAGATGCTATGGCTTTACAAAGATTAAAGGAAGCTGCTGAAAGAGCTAAAATTGAATTGTCAAGTTCTACTCAAGCTGAGATTAACTTGCCGTATATATTTCCAGTCGATGGTGTACCTAAGCATTTAGTTAGAAGTTTAACAAGATCTAAATTTGAGCAACTGGCAGATTCACTATTGAAAAGAATGATGGAACCTTGCAAAAGAGCGATGAAAAATGCAGGTATTACCAATAGTCAAATTTCAGAGATTTTGTTGGTGGGAGGTTCTACTCGTATTCCAAGAGTTCAAGATGAAGTGGAAGCATTTTTTGGCAAAAAACCTTCAAAAGGAGTAAATCCAGATGAGGCAGTTGCTATTGGTGCAGCTATACAAGGAGGAGTTTTGACAGGCGAAGTTAAAGATATATTATTGTTAGACGTAATTCCACTTTCTTTAGGAATAGAGACTATGGGTGGCGTCTTTACAAAAATGATTGAATCAAATACTACAATTCCTACTAATAAAACAGAAGTTTTCTCTACCGCTGCCGATAATCAGCCTTCTGTAGAATTACATGTATTGCAAGGAGAAAGGCCAATGGCTAATGCTAATAGAACCTTAGGTAGGTTTCATTTAGATAGCATTCCTCCAGCTCCTAGAGGTTTACCGCAAATTGAAGTGACCTTTGATGTGGATGCTAATGGCATTCTCAAAGTCAGCGCGCAGGATAAGGCGACTGGAAAATCACAACACATTACGATCACTGCTTCTTCTGGTTTGAATGATGCTGAGATCGAAAAGATGCGCAAGGACGCCGAGGCCCACGCCGATGAGGACAAGGCC
>DAIQBE010000353.1:0-4360 GCA_036781325.1 Leadbetterella sp.
AAAGTTAAATTAAAAACAATTAGGAAAATTCAAGAATAATTTTCTGCTTTTAATTCTTTAATGCTATTTGTTAATATTTAATCTTTTAAGACTTGTACACCGCTTTTGAAATAGGGGTAGGAGTTTCGAAATGATACAAAATCGAGGCTTAAATAAAAATTCAATTACAAAGGTTATATACCCGATAAGAAATTTCCAAAACAATTTTATTTTATTTGTATAAAATTATTTTTAGATTAATCTAAAAATAATTTTTAGATTCAATAAAAAAATTGTAGTTTTGGCATAAAGATTAAATAGATATGACCATTTCCGAAGAAAACTATATTAAAGTAATTTTTCATTTATCACGATTTTCTATTAAAGGAGTAAGTACAAATTCGATAGCAGAAATGGTAGTAACTAAGGCCTCGTCTGTAACTGATATGTTGAAAAAGCTTTCTGAAAGACAATTGGTTTCTTATCAAAAATATCAAGGTGTTACTTTAACAGAAAAAGGATTGATTTGTGCCAAATCAATCGTAAGAAAACACCGCTTATGGGAAGTTTTTTTAGTCGAAAAATTAGATTTTTCTTGGGATGAGGTACATGAAATAGCAGAAGAATTGGAACATATTAAGTCAGAAAAACTAATTAATAAATTGGATGCTTTTTTAGGTTTTCCTACCCTAGACCCACACGGCGATCCAATTCCAGACATAAAAGGAGAAACCATAAAAATAGATAAAAAATTATTGTCAGAAGCAACAATTAATGTTGATTATACCTGTGTTGGGGTTAAGAATTCAGCGGTAGAGTTTCTAAGGTATTTAAATAATCACACTATTTCGCTAGGATCAAAAATAAAAGTAATTTCTAAAGAAGAATATGATGCTTCTATGACAATTAATTTAAATTCAAAAATTATTTCTATTTCAAATAAAATTGCAGAAAATTTATTTATAAATGAACAATAAATTATGAGTAAATCACTTGAGGAAGTAAATCAATCTATTTCTACGGAAGGAAAGAAAACTGGTCTAAAGAAAATTTTAGCATTTCTTGGCCCGGCATATCTAATAAGTGTTGGTTATATGGATCCTGGAAATTGGGCAACAGATTTGGCTGGTGGAAGCCAGTTTGGTTATGCCTTACTTTGGGTTTTATTAATGAGCAACCTAATGGCTTTGCTTTTACAAAGTTTAAGTGCAAGGCTTGGAATTGTAACACAACGTGATTTAGCACAAGCATCAAGAGAAACTTATTCGCCTTTTATCAACTATATTCTTTATTTCCTAGCAGAAATAGCCATAGCAGCCTGCGATTTAGCCGAAGTGCTCGGAATGGCAATTGGACTGAACCTGCTATTTGATATTTCTTTAATTCAAGGTGTTATAATTACTGTTTTGGATACTTTTTTATTGTTGTTTCTGATTAATAAAGGCATGAGAAAAATGGAAGCTTTTATTCTCGCCTTGGTTTTAGTTATTGGGTTTTCATTTGTATTTGAAATGATTTTTGCTCAACCTGAAATGGGTAAAGTTTTTGCAGGTTTAATTCCAAGCCTCCCAAACGAGGCTGCTTTGTATATTACCATTGGTATAATTGGAGCTACTGTGATGCCACATAATTTGTATTTGCATTCGTCATTAGTGCAAACTCGAAAATTTGACCGAAGTGTTAAAGGAATTAAGCAAGCCTTAAAATATAATTTAATTGATAGTACAATTGCTCTCAATCTTGCATTTTTTGTAAATGCCGCAATATTAATTTTAGCCGCATCTACTTTTTATAAAAATGGATTATTTGACGTTGCCGAAATTCAAGACGCTCATCAGCTTTTAGCACCCATGTTGGGTACAAAATGGGCTCCGATTTTATTTGCTGTAGCTTTAATTGCTGCAGGGCAAAGTTCCACAATTACAGGGACATTGGCAGGCCAAATTGTTATGGAAGGGTATCTGAATTTACGTATTCAGCCTTGGGTTCGACGAATTATTACTCGATTGATTGCGATTGTTCCTGCAGTAATTGTAATTTCTGTATTTGGAGAAAGCGTAACTGGTAAAATGCTAATTTTGAGCCAGGTGATTTTAAGTTTACAGCTAGGTTTTGCTATTATTCCATTAATTCATTTTGTAAGCGATAAGCGAAAAATGAAAGGGTTTCAAATCAACAAAACTACTCAAATCGCCTCTTGGCTTGTTGCATTAATAATTGTTTCTTTAAATGCAAAATTAGTTTTTGATGAGATTAATGGTTGGTTAGAAACTTCTAATAATCCTATTTTACTTTGGTTTACGGTCGTTCCTTTGGCAATTGGATTTTTGATATTGTTATTATATATAGTTTTTAAACCTTTTATAACTAAAGCAAAACATGAAATACAAAATCATTTACCTCACAATTTTGAATTAAATTTTTCAAAAGTTGAATCTTACAATAAGAAAAATATTGCCATTGCAATAGACTTTTCAGATGCAGATCAAATTGCGATAAACAGTGCTTTTGAAATAGGAGGTAATGAAGCAAATTACACCTTAATACATGTGGTAGAAACCGTAGGAGCAATGATGTATGGTGGGAATATCGAAGATCATGAAACCACCTTAGACGAAAAACTTTTGAAAGAATATCAAGAGTTATTAGCCATTAAAGGATTTAAAGTGGCAACTCAATTGGGCTTTGGTAAGCCAGATAAAGCAATTCCAATAATTTTGAATCAAGGAAATTTCGATATTATGGTAATGGGAACACACGGGCATACTGGCCTTAAAGATATTTTCTTTGGAACAACTGTCGATAAATTACGACATAAAATTTCGATACCCTTGTTTATAGTGAAAAACGTATTAGAAAAATGATGGAAGCTTAATTTGGCGTTTAAAAATACTTTTGTCATTCTAAAATTCTGATGAACAAAAAAGCTATAGAAGATTATTATAAAAACACATGAAATAATAATGGGGGTGGTAATTTCCTATAATTTTGGATTTAATTTAGAACTAAAAATGTGTCTTGAAAAATGTAAAAATATATTCTTCTTGAAGCCATCAGCGTATTTTATGATAGTTGAGATACTTTTTTGAATTTGAGTTATGACCTTCCAAAATATAGTGCATATTTCAAAGAATAAGGATTTGTCTTCTAGCCATTTATTTTTATATAAAGTGATATTTATAACTAACAACCATTGAAATCTATTTAGTTTTATTTACTTTTATTCCAAATTTTATTAAAATAAAAGTACTAAAATGAAATTATCGAAAATCTTAAAAGCACTTATACTAGCCTTTTTTGCTACTATATATAATCAAAATGTTTTTTCTCAAAATGCTAGCTACACCATAGTAGTAGAAGGGTTCGACTGGGGGCCCATGGTAAATAAAGTAATAGTTGGTTTGGAAGCCCCATCAAAAACTGTGGAAATGGACGATTATACTGTAATGGCCGAAAGAAGCCATTCTTGCGCCACTATACCACCCGGTCAAGCTAAAGGAAATCGAAGTGTCGTTTTCGCCTATCTATCTGACAACAAGGGCAATAGAGTAGAGGAAGGTTCGTTTGTGACTTTGGTTCTGTCAGTAGCACCCAATGCACCAATTGGCTCTGCATTGCAGTATTCCCAAAATGCCGCCTGCCGTGGCAACCAGTGGGTTGACTATAAATTGACCGTTACCAATAGCAAAACCAAACAAGTTTGGAATAAAGAATTGAACCGTATTATGCCTATTGGGGATGATTTTGATAAGACTGGTAAATTTGAATATGAGAAAGGGAAAAGCCTAACCTATGCACATTTTACACCCAAAATAATTGCAGGAAAAATCCCGCTTATCATCTGGCTACACGGCGGTGGCGAAGGTGGCACCGACCCAAGTATTGCCTTAATGGGCAATAAAGCTTTTAACTATGCCTCAGAGGATATTCAAAAATATTTTGGTAGTGCTTATGTGCTTGTTCCACAAACGCCAGGTGCTTGGATGCACGATAAAGATGGTAAAACGCAGTCAGGAAATGGAGAAGATGTGTATAATGTAGGTTTAATGGCATTAATTAAAAACTATGTGGACAATCATCCAAACATTGATAAAAAGCGAATTTATATTGGTGGCTGCTCCAATGGAGGCTATATGTCTTTGAAATTACTTTTAAAAGAACCCAATTATTTTGCTGCTTCTTACATTAGTGCATTGGCTTATCAATCACAATATATTACTGATGCGCAAATCAATAGCATTAAAAATATTCCTATTTGGTTTATTCAGTCTAAAGACGATAAAGTTACCGACCCATTAAAAACCGCAGTACCTGTTTACGAAAGATTGAAAAAAGCAGGTGCCAAAAATGTGCATTTTAGTTTTTTCAACCATGTTACCGA
>DAIQBE010000354.1:0-4349 GCA_036781325.1 Leadbetterella sp.
ATCCATTCCCATTTTGTTAACTTCGCAAAAAAACCAGCAATTATTACCAAAAAGGTAGCTAGAAAATGAAATTTTGCATTGTTCTCATTTTTAATTAGTTCTAATATTCCTTTAACAGCATATTGAAAGCTCTTAACCATCTTTAAAACATACATATTTATTTCTAAATAGATTTTGACAAGCCAAATCAATAAAATATAAAATACCAATAAACAAGCAATTAGTTATTAAATACTACCTTAACCGAACCACTCAATACATACATTGCATATAATCCCATTTAAAGTCCTATGTTATCACAAACTTCCTTATAGATTCAATCCTAAGTAGGTCTTTAGGAAAAATCATCAATAGGTAAAATCAATTATATTGTATAGCGCATTTGGAAAAAAAAATAACCGAATCAAAATCAAACCCAAAAGCATTTACTCATTTTATCGATTTCCTTCCTCCTAATTTCATACTATTTATTTGAAAATAAAATAAAAACATAAAATTCTCAAAATCAATACCCTAAAATTTAGCTTCATGGAACAAAATTTCAAAAAGCAAAACACTAAAAGTACTTTGTACAACAAAGTACAAAAATTCTATTTCCATTTCCAAATTTTATTTGATTATTAATAGTTTCTGCATAATTCAAAGAAAAGAATTGTTAATTTTGCCTAAAAAAAAAATATGCCAAAACCTAAATTCGTCAAGGAATCGCTTACCATAATGACCGAAATGGTAATGCCAAATGACACAAACACTTTAGGAAATTTAATGGGTGGTAATCTGATGCGAATGATGGATATAGCAGGTGCAATTTCTGCTCAGAAGCATTGTAATAGAATAGTAGTTACAGCATCAGTTGACAATGTATCGTTTGTAAATCCTATCCCTTTAGGAAATGTGGTCACATTAGAAGCAAAAATTACCAGGGCTTTTAACACGAGCATGGAAGTGGTAGTAGATGTCTTTAGTGAAAACATTCCTGCCGGAACTAAAACCAAAACAAATCAAGCATTTCTTACTTTTGTGGCTGTAGATCAAAGCGGAAGACCAATAGAAATTGCCGAATCCATACCTGAAAACGATTCAGAAATTGAATTCTATGCAGGAGCCCTTAGAAGAAGACAATTAAGATTAGTATTAGCTGGAAGAATGAAGCCAGACGAGGCAAATGAACTAAAAGCTTTGTTTGGAATATAAAAAAATGCTAAAAATTTTTTAAAAACTATAAAAGGTTTACATTCAAAGATTGATTTAAGCCTTAGAAAAAATTACCTTTGCATTCAGAATTAGTTTGGCTCCATAGTTTAATGGATAGAACGGAGGTTTCCGGTACCTCTGGTGTGGGTTCGATTCCCTCTGGGGCTACAAAATCAAGCGAATTTAAGAAAGCAAAAAAAAACACTTTCTCAAATTCGCTTTTCAGTGAGGTAGCTTTTCATCTAGTAAGCCATAAACGTATGTTCCTGCAATGGCACTTAACAAAGTGACAATAACTGCCAAAAAACCACTACCAATTTGAGCAAACAATGGCCCTGGACATGCACCGGTAATTGCCCAGCCAAGTCCAAAGATAAAACCTCCATAAATTTGACCTTTATCAAAACTTTTAATAGGAATATGAATAGGATTTCCATTCAAGGTTTTAATTTTAAATCTCTTAATTATTTGAACAGAAATTAACCCTACAACCACAGCTGTGCCAATTACACCAAACATATGAAAAGATTGAAGACGAAACATTTCCTGAATTCTAAACCAAGAAATAATTTCAGCTTTGACGAAAACTATTCCAAAAAACGCTCCTACTACCAAATATTTAAAATTACTAAATATGCTTTCTTTTTTTACAGCATTATTTTGTAGGTCATCAGAAACTCTTACTTTATTTTTTGATTCCATTTTTAGAAAATTTTAAATAATATGGGGAAAATTAAAAGTGTCATCACGAAACCACCTACCATAAAACAAATAGTAGCAATCAATGATGGAAACTGGAGGTTTGACAAACCCATTATAGAATGTCCTGATGTGCAGCCACCCGCATACCGTGTTCCAAAACCAACAAAAAAACCACCAATTACTAAAAAAATTAATCCTTTAAGGGTAAAAATATTTTCAATGTTAAAAATATCGGTAGGTAAAAGATGTGAAAAATCAGTAACCCCTAAAGCTTTTAAATCACGAATAGTATTTTCATTAATCAGAATATCAGAAGGACTGCTTAGAAAATTGCTGGCAATAAAACCACCGATAAGAATACCAAAAACAAAAAACAGATTCCAAATCTCTTTTTTCCAATCATATTTAAAAAATGAAATATTTGAAGGAAAACAGGCGGCACAAATATGTCTAAGCGAAGAGGAAATCCCAAAAGTTTTGTTGCCAATGATAAGTAAGGTTGGCACTGTTAAACCAATAAGTATACCGGCAATTGACCAATGCCACGGTTGTTTAATAATTTCTAACATAAAGTTCCTTTTAAAAATTAAATATTGCAAATGAAATAAAAATTAACTGATTATCCTTTTGCAGAAGGCTATTTTTTTTGGGATGAATTTAACTTGATAATATTACAATTAAGGTTTAAAAAAGCTAAAAATCAGAGCAAAAAAATAGCTATTAATGAATAAAGATATTTTTTTTTGCTTAAAAAAACAAATAAAAGCTTTCTTGAGATTTTCCTAATCTAAACAGCCAGCTATTTTAGCAGTAAAAACACTTCCACTTTCAACAGTAAAACCCGGAAGAAGTTCAATATTTTGTCCAGATTGATATAAAACATTAGAAGAATTAATAATCTGATTGGCTGCAGATATAGAAACTGAGGCTTTATAAAAAGTATTCTGATTTTGAATTAAAAAAGCATTCGTACTCGGAAGAATATGGGTAGAAGGACAAAGATTAAAATCAATTTCTAGATTTTTACTCACTGAAATATTACCAAAATTATCAATTGCTTGAATTGTAACAGTATGTTTTCCTATTGGGAAATTAGAAATAGAATAAAACAAATCAGTAGTTAAACCAAAGAAAACCCCATCAATCCAAATTTCATAATCCAAAGAAGTATCTTGATTATCAGTTGAGCTATTCCAATTTAACTCAATAGTATTTCCAAACCTAGAACTGGTAAAGTTTAAAGGATTAGAAGGTGCCTCAAAATCCATATTCAAACAAGCGCCTGTAAGTTTTGCATCTGCCCAATTGGCATGGTCTGCCCAATTGAAGTCTCCGGCATCTTCAACTACTAAACGTAGTTCATTCACATTCAAAACATCAATACTAATCGGAATTGTCGAGTCGAAAGCCCTCATTATTGGACTAGTATAAGCTAGCGTATTATCTTTAAATACTTTAAAAATCACACTTGCAAAAGTATTTTCAATAATTCCATCATCTACTCCAATTTGAGCGGAGAAATTAGAATAATTAAATCCAGAAATATTATAAGTTACTTCAGAAATAGCATGCATACCTAAGCCTTTGGGATAAACAATTCCATCTAGCGTTAGTGCGGTACTATCAAAACTTAAATCATTATGAATTATGGCATATCCACTTTGGGAAGATGGTGTTAAATCTGAAAGATATTGAATTTCATTAATAGTATTACAAGTTACAATTGGTACTTTAAAATAAATTGTGGGGCTTGTAACAGCATTTCCACCATAATCTCTGGCAATAATATAGGCATTAAAATTCTGGCCATTTAAGTTTGAATTACTATTAAATGTATATTTAATGGAATTTCCACCCAGCACTATTTTTGAAACCCCGTTAATAAATACTTCAATATGTTTAACACCAAAATTATCAACAACCGGATTCCATTTTAACTCAAACTTTTTTTGAGCATATGTATCAACCCGTAATTGAGGCACTTCTGGAGCTAAAACATCTGAGGTATTACAATTGGGATATAAATCTTTTTGAAAACTAGTAATCAGTCCAAAAGAATCCTCCACATGAAGAATAAATCTATAAAAATACAAATTTTCATCACAGTCAACATTACCAAGTGGTATGGTTTCATTTAAATTGTTTCCAGAAAACTCGGGATGATTATGATTATTATGGTACAGAAAAACCTCCCAATTGAATTTTAGAGTACTGTTTGACTCATCTGGGTCCTGAACCACTGCGTTTAAATTAATGGTAGGATTCCCTAAAGTTGAAAATTTTATCAAATTATCTAAACTTGTTGACAAAATTTGAGGAGGAGAATTATTTACTGAAACTTGTTTTGTAATTGAATTTGTAGCCCCCATTTCATCCGTCACCGTTAAAGTAATATTAAATGTTTGAGCGGAAGAGGAATTAGCAGTAAAAGTATGAGATACAATTGGGTTGGT
>DAIQBE010000355.1:0-4336 GCA_036781325.1 Leadbetterella sp.
TCCTTTTGTATGCGAATCAGTTGCTATAGAAAAGAAAATCACTGGAATTAGGTCTAATATCCTTCTCTTTGTAAAACCTATTCAGAACAATAAATTATCAAAAAAAGAATTAAATCATTTTTTGTTAGATTTATTACCCAAAAATAAGCTTCCAAATAGAATTATTTTTGTGGAAGATATTCCTAAAACTTCAGAAGGGAAAATCGACTTCCAAGCTTTAAATAAGGTTCCTTCTGAGGAAGAGATTTTTATATACAACCTTTAGATATCTTATCTTTTATTTTTAAAAGGACTTTCCTTCTTTTTTCATTTGAAATTACAAATTATGTATTTGAGAATTATATTTTTTTTCTTTTTAAGCGTTATATCGCTACAGGCACAAGATTCAACTTCGATTTCGTTAAACGGTGTATTAGTTACGGCTAATATTATTGGATCTGATATTAAATCTTCGGGAAGGAATGTTACAATTATTGATAAAAAGATGATTGAACAATCTCCGGTTAAAACTATTGATGGAATTTTACAATATGCTCTTAATGTAGATGTTAGGTCTCGTTCGGCTATGGGTGTTCAAGCAGATATTAGCATTAGAGGAGGGCATTATGATCAAACTTTGATATTATTGGATGGCGTAAAAATAAACGACCCCCAAACAGGACATCATAGTATGAACTTACCTATTCCAATTACCCAAATTGAAAGAATTGAACTTTTGCAAGGGGGCGCTTCCCGAGTTTTTGGACCAAGTGCATTTTCTGGGGTGGTCAATATTATTTCAAAAAAAATAGTCAAAAATGGAATTGGTTTTATTGGAATCTTAGGTGAAAATGCCTTAAGAAACTTAGGATTATACGGACAAACTATTTATAAGGAATTTTACTTAGCAGCTTATTTAGATCAACAAAAAAGTGGTGATTACATACCAAATACAGCATTTGATAAAAGGATTGCTTCTTTTAAAGCAGGAAAGAACTATAAAAATGGTTATTTAGAATTTAGTTTTGGAAGCCTTGGAAATAAATTTGGGGCATCTAATTTTTATCATCCTAAATTCTATAAACAATATGAAGAAGTGTCTTCGATACTAGCCACAACCACTTGGGTTCATAATTTTTCAAATAATCTAATCGGAACATTAAGATTAAATTATAGAAAACACTCGGATCTGTATGATTTTGATAATTATAGAAATACGAATAAGTTGTCGTCCGTAAATTTTCATCAAACTGATGTTTATGATGGAGAATGGAAATTTAAATTATTAAATCGTTTTGGTCAAAGTGCCTTTGGCATTGAATTTCGAAAAGAAAGCGTCTTGAGTAACCGCTTGGGTGAAAATTTGCAAGAGAATATTGCAGTTAAAGATTATTCAGGTATTTTTTATACAAAATCTAAGATTAGAAATAATACCAGTGGATTTGTGGAACATCAAAAAACGTGGAAAAATTTAACGCTTTCGGCTGGTTCTTTATTAAACTACAACTCCCAATTTGGGTTTGCATTTTATCCTGGAGCTGACCTTACTTTGAAAATTAATAAAGAGTCGGTTTTGTATTCAACAATAAATCGTTCGTTGAGATTTCCAACGTTTACTGAACTATATTTAAATACTTCTACAGTAAAAGCCGACCCAAATCTTAAACCGGAAAAAGCATTGACTTATGAAATTGGATATAAGTATCTTGGAAAAGTAATAAATTCCAATTATTCTATTTTTTATAGAAAAACTTCGGATGCTATTGATAAAGTTAAAAGATTGAATGTGACGGTGCCGACTATGGAGAATATCAATAATATTAATATGTTTGGTGTTGAAATGTCCCAGAAGATAGATTTTGCAGCCTTTTTAGATACTAAATTTTTGAAAAGTTTAAATTTTAATTATGCTTTTTTAAAAGCAGATAGAAAAGAGGAGGGTTTCCAATCCTTTTATACCCTCAATTATTTAAGGCATAAATTTTCGGCAGGATTGGATATTATGCTATTTAAGAAATTAAACATGGGAATTTGGTACACTTTTAAAGATAGAAAAGGAACCTATCAATGGGATGCAGTATCCCCAGTATTGGAGTACAAGCCTATCCACTTAGTAGATGAAAGACTTAGCTACACCTTCAAACACGCCAGAATTTTTATGGATATCAACAATATTTTTGATATAAAATATTTTGAGCATGGTTTTGTTGAGTTGCCCGGTCGATGGATTTCTGGGGGTTTTAGTGTAGAATTTTAGTGTTTTTGATTTTTAGGTGGTAATTTTGCAATCGTAAATGAAAATAGAAAGATGATTCAAATTACAAGAAGAGAAACTTTCAATGCAGCTCATCGATTGTTTAATCCAGATTGGACAATAGAAAAAAACTATGAAGTTTTTGGTCCTTGCTCCAGAATCCATGGACATAATTGGGAGCTTTTTATTACTGTAGAAGGAGAAGTAAACTCTGAAACGGGCTTTGTAATGGATTTAAAGGTTTTAAGAGATATTATGCGCGAAAATATTATCGAAAAAGTGGATCACTCTTTTTTAAATGAGGATGTTGATTTTTTGAAAGGTATTTTACCTAGCACAGAAAACTTTGCTATCGGCATTTGGAAAATTCTTCAGCCAATTTTATGGAATACCCATGGTGTTATTCTCTATAAATTAAAATTAACTGAAACAGAGAATCATTTTGTAGAATATTTCGGAAAATAGCAAAGATGAAATATTTTATAATTGCAGGAGAGAAATCTGGTGATATGCACGGTTCTAATCTTTGTAAATCAATTTTTGAACTGGATTCAGAAGCTGTTATTGTGGGTTGGGGAGGAGAATTGATGAGTGCTGTTGGTGTAAAAGTTTTAAAAAATTACCACGATTTAGCTTTTATGGGCTTTTGGGAAGTGATTAAGAACTTACCGAAGATAATAGGTTTTCTTAAGGAGGTAAAAGTACAAATATTAGCCTTTAAACCGGATGTTATTATTTTTGTAGATTATGCTGGATTTAACCTTAGAGTTGCAAAATGGGCAAAGAATTCAGGATTTAAAACCATTTATTATATTGCTCCAAAAGCATGGGCTTGGCGACCAGATAGGGCAAAAGTTATAAAGAAATATATCGATAAGCTTTTAGTGATTTTTCCGTTTGAAAAAGAATTTTTTGAAAAATATGGCATTGAAACAGCCTATGTAGGCAATCCTTTGTTAGACGAAATCAAAAATTTTAAACCAAATGAAAATTTTAGAATTCAGAATGAATTAAATAGCCAACCAATTATCGCTTTATTGCCGGGAAGTAGAAAGCAAGAAATAGGGAAAATGTTAAAAGAGATGTCAGAGCTTACTAATATTTTGCCTCAATATCAATGGGTTATGGCTGGAATTGGGAGTATGTCTGAGGATATTTATAAAACCGAAGGTGCAAATTTTAAGCTTATTTTTGATCAAACCTATGATTTGCTTTTTCATTCAGATGCAGCAATAGTTACATCTGGAACGGCGACATTAGAAACAGCTCTTTTTAATGTTCCCCAAGTGGTGGTTTATAAAACGAGTAATTTCTCTTACCAAATTGCCAAAAGATTAATTAACATTTCTTATATTTCTTTAGTTAATTTGGTTTCACAAAAAGGCGTTGTAAAGGAATTGATACAAGACGAATATAGTGCTGAAAACTTAGAAAAAGAGGTATTTAATCTTACAAAAAATACTATTTTTAGAGAAAATCAGTTAAAAGAGTATCGAATTTTAAAAGAAAAGATGGGGAAAATAGGGGCATCTGATTTAGCTGCTCATGAAATTTATAAATTAGCAAAAGTTTAATATGAAAAAAATCGTTGTTTTATTACTTATTGTAAATGTTTTGAATTCTTGTAAAGATAAAGGATCTGAGCCAGAGGCTATAAAATCTACTTTAGAATATCTGTCTGGTACTGGAACAAAAAAATGGATGGTAACTTCCGGCAAAGTTAATTTGAATGGAGCTGAAGTGAACTTGTTGTCACAGCCACCTTGCATAACCGATAATGTTCTAGCTTTAAATAAAAATTTCACCTACGAATTATCCGAAGGTGCCACAAATTGTAAACCAGGTATAGATCCTGATATTATTGTGAAATCTACTTGGAGCATAATTGAAAATCCCAAAAGTATAACTATAGATAAATTTATCTTTTTGGGTTATTCAGTAGACAAGCCTGTATTTACAATTTCAAAAATTGATGATACTGCCTTTATTGGCGAAACAAATGTTAAAATTTCAGGTAAAGATTATTTGGCTACCATAACTTTTTCGGCCATAAAGTAATTACTTTTGTAAATAAAGGACTTATTTGCAAGTTTTTCTAATTAT
>DAIQBE010000356.1:0-4329 GCA_036781325.1 Leadbetterella sp.
GATTGTAGGCACGATTTACATTCTCATACTTTTTTAGTAAATTATTGCTTTTAGATAAGCTTAATACAATTCCTGCCACCATACTATCACCAGCACCAACTGTACTTTTTCTTTCTACTTTAGGGGGTTTAATTGTGTGCATATCATCCTTAGTTACCAACATTGCCCCATCTGCACCAAGTGAAACTACAGCCACTTCGCATTTGCCTTTTTCTATGAGTTGCCTTGCAACTTTTCCAACAGATTCAATTTTTATTTCTTCTATTCCAAGTAGTGAACTTAACTCTCCTAAATTGGGCTTAATCAAATATACCCCAGCTTCCACTGCCTTAATCAAAGCTTCACCAGTTGTATCAACTATAAACTTTGCTTTTTTATTTTGTGCAATCAAGGCAATCCTACCAAAAATATCCTTCGGAATTCCTTTGGGTAAACTGCCGCTTGCAACAATAAAATCTACCTCTTCCACTTGCTCAATACTTTTCAAAAAGGCCTTCCATTCTGGTTCAAAAACTTCCATACCTGGCATACCAAATCGGAACTGTTTATTTGAAATCTCCTCTACGACAACCAAATTTTCTCGTATATTATTTTTTGTTTTGGTCACTATCGATTTAATTTCTTCATCATTTAGCAACTCATTAAATTTTACGCTAGAATAACCACCTGCCAAATAGAAAGCCACAGCCTCCCCGCCCAGTTTTTTAATAGCTCGTGCCACATTAATTCCCCCACCACCAGGTTCGTACACAGGTATGGCACAATTCAATTTTTTATCTGGAATCAACTTATCAATAGATGTACTTTTATCTATTGCCGGGTTAAAGGTTACGGTTATTATTTTTGACATTTTTTTTGTTTTTAAAATAAAACAGTATTGAAACTTATTTGCTAATTAGCGTTTTCTAAGGGCTATATAAGTTTGATTAAATACTAAAGATAGTAAACTTTTTATCATGTTCTTATTTCTTAAAAGTGAAGAGAAGTAATTTTGCTTTTTCAGTAATAAGTTTAGTAGAATTTGCTAAAAAAATTGTTTTAAAAAACAATCTTTCGTTTGCCGCCATTGCCAGTAAATCAGGTTTTTAAATTTGGATTAAAAGGATTTAGACTTTAGAAATATTCCCATATGAAATCATTAAGAAAACAAATTACTAATTGTTCCAATATTCACTCAAAAGACATTTTACCATTACTTAAATTCTATCAAACTGTTTTTTTAGGCAAAATCTATATCAGTAAAGATGCATTGCAAACTTCAATTATTCCTTCATTTCTGAAGTAATTGGAAGGACTCGAATAAACATATTCGGAGGCTCGGATTAAAATTTACTGTACGAAGCAAAAGTTTACCAAGGAATGGAAAAAACAAAAAAGAAGCATAAATCACTAATAATTAGTTTTCTATACTTCTTTTATTTTCCTTTAATTAGCTGATTTTCAGCTTCCTAGTACCGGGGACGGGAATCGAACCCGTACGAGCGATAAGGCTCACAGGATTTTAAGTCCTGCGTGTCTACCAGTTCCACCACCCCGGCGGGTAATGTGCCCTTTGAAAAAAAAAGCTCCACTTGCACGCGGAACTTAAAATTTCAGAGCGAAAGACGGGTCTCGAACCCGCGACCTTAACCTTGGCAAGGTTACGCTCTACCAACTGAGCTACTTTCGCATTAAATTAAACGATTTAGTACCGTTTCGTTTAATGTGGGTGCAAAGATAAACCCACTTTTTTTATTTGTCAAGCCTTATTTTAAAAAAATAGAAAATATTTTCCTTTTATTCCACCACCAATCGTATTTTTGTAATCTTAAAACGAATGGATGTCAAGAATACCTGATTTTACCAAAAACGCTGACGGATTATTACCTGCTATTGTTCAAGATGTTAACACTCTTAAAGTGCTAATGCAAGGTTATATGAATGCTGAAGCGTATGAAAACACATTAGAATCGGGTAAAGTAACTTTTTATAGTAGATCTAAAAACAGACTTTGGACTAAGGGCGAAACATCCGATAATTTTTTAAATGTTGTTGAAGTTTTGGTTGACTGTGATGGGGATTCATTACTCATAAAAGCCAGCCCCGATGGCCCAGCCTGTCATACTGGAGATGACACCTGTTGGCAAGAAACAAATACCTCCAAAGTGATGTTCATAGAAAAGCTGGTAGATATCATCAAAGAAAGAAAAATGTTTCCATCGCAAGAGTCATATACCTCCTCTTTATTTCAAAAAGGCATTAACAAAATTGCACAGAAAGTAGGTGAAGAAGCAGTGGAATTAGTAATTGAAGCTAAAGATAACCACAAAGAGTTGTTTTTAGGAGAAGCAGCAGATCTTTTATTCCACTATTTAGTGCTAATCGAAGCAAAAGAATATACTTTAAATGAGGTCATGGAAGAATTAATTAAAAGACATAAATTAAAATGATAAACTATTTGGTCCGCCTAGTGATTTGTGCCCTTGTGGTAATGATTTTGCCAAAATATCTAAAAGGTATAAATGTAGATTCTTTTCAAACCAGTATAATTGTGGCTCTGGTTATGAGTATTTTAAATACTTTTGTTAAACCTATTTTAAACTTAATTGCAATTCCAATTACCTTTCTCACTTTGGGATTATTTTCATTGCTCATTAGTATTTTTATTGTTTATGCGTGCGATTACCTAGTAGATGGTTTCAAAGTTAACGGCTTAATTCCTCCTTTAATATTTAGTATTGTACTGTCTATTTCAAATAGTTTAGTAGGAATGTTTCAAAGTAAAGATTAAATATGAAAAATATAGTTTGGATACTTTTACTCCTTGCTTCCTGCCAGTCAAGAACTCCAATTTCCATTCCGAATTTTGATTCTGAAAGTTTTAAACAAGATAGAGGGGGCTGTAAAAACGAAAGGCTAAAAGCCTTCGAGAACTTACAAGCTAACAAATCTAAACTTTTAGGTACATTTGAAAACCAAATTTTCGCCACTTTGGGCCGCTACGATTATCAGATTCTAGATAAAAAAAATGAAAAAATTTTCGTTTATTTTTTAGAAAAAGGGCCACATTGCAGTCAGATTCAAAATCCCAGCCAGGCGCAATGCATGATAATTTATCTTAATTCAGTTTCCTTGGTTAAAGAAGTGGTCTTCCAAAAAGGAAATCCCGTTTGATTTCCTATTATCATTTACATATTTCTTTTATCGCACCTTAGTCTCCTTCCTAATCTTCTAAAAAAGGGTATCCGTTTAATTTTAAGGATTTTTAACACTGATTATCATTCTTTTAATTTACAAAAAAGGTTTCTAAGTGTATCTTTATCAAAAATATAATAGGAAGTAAATTCTAAGAAATGCAATGTGAATTAAAAGATCAAACCGAAGTATTTAAAACGTTTAAACACCAAAGCAATTCTCTAGTTTTGTCTTCATTAAAAAACTTTTATAAACCCGTTGTCTCAAAAGGCTTCGCATTGAAATACGTAATTCATGGATTAGAACGGTATGTTTTAAACGATAAAGGGTTTAATGTTACTTCAGGAAAATATCTTTTGTCAAACTGTGAAGCCCTTGGTTCGGTAGAAATAGAAAGTAAAAGAAATGTAGATGGAATTTGTATAAATATTTTACCTGAAATTTTAGCCGAAGTTGTAGCTAGTTTGAACCGACCTGATACGGCTTTTTCTGATGTAGAGTTAGGCAATTACTTTTCAAGTTCGATGTTTTTAGAAAATATGTATGATGCGAATCATACCAATGTAGGTAGACTTTTGTTTGCTCTTCAACATCGCATTCGAAAAGACGAATTTAGCGATGGCCACTTTGATTTAGACTTTTTTTACGGTGTCTCTGAGGCCATTGTTAGTGATCAAATCCCAGTTTTTAAAAAGCTTCAAGAAATCCCGAGTATAAAGCCGGTAACAAAAAAGGAGTTATATAGAAGTGTTACCAAAGGAAAAGAATTTATAGATGCAACTTTTCTTTCTAATTTATCAATTTCCATGATATCTAAAGAAGCGGGAATGTCAGATTATCACTTTTTTAGGCTTTTTAAAACTGTTTTTAAGCAATCTCCAAAACAATATATTATTCAAAAAAGACTTAAGTTCGCATATGATCTTCTATTAAAAGAACGAATTACTATTTCTCAGCTGGCAATAGAGACTGGATTTTCCGACATTCATGCATTTTCAAAGGCTTTCAAAAATCAGTATGGGGTTTCACCTAGCACTTTTTTTAATACTAAATTAGCAGGATTTGATAAAAAGTAAGAGAGATACTCTTTTAAATTTGAAACATTAATAAAATTATTTATGCTTAAAAACGAGTTTTTAAAATCAAATCTATTTA
>DAIQBE010000357.1:0-4329 GCA_036781325.1 Leadbetterella sp.
ATTGGTTCCTCGACAATAGCTCCATTCTAACAGCAACCGTAGTTTTTGGTTTAGATTTGCAAATTATCTCTTTTAATTTTATAGTATACTTGCCGCTATTTTTAGCTCACCACAGCAATTTTATTTTTCCAACTTGGTTTGATAAAACAATTGGAAAAATCGTTGTAAGCCCCAATTTTCACAAGGTACATCATCACCAGAACCAAGAGTTTACAGATTCTAATTATGGCAATATCTTTATTTTTTGGGATAAACTTTTCGGTACTTACAAAGAATTACCAGTCAAAGAAATAAAATATGGCTTGAAAGAATTTGACTCAGATGAAAGGCAATCTTTTTGGTTTTTATTAAAAAGCCCATTTATGAAAATTAAATGATTAAAAATCCTTTTAAGGGTTAATTATTCAACTAAAATGAATTTCCTATATATATTTCTTGTAGTTGAATACTAAATTTCTGCAACAATAGGCTAAGTATTGGAGACAATAAGAAAAGGTCATATAAGCCTATTTCAATAAATTTGTACTCCCTTTTTTTGATCTAAATAAATAATAGATTAAAACCAATTTTGAAATCAAAACCAAATAAATAAAATTTTCAATTGAAATTAATATGTAGACTGAGGAATTAAGGCACATGATTTTACAAGCCAAATTCTTTAAGTGACGAAAAATATTTAAAAAAAATAATTACTAACTTTTAACATACCAAATAATAAAAAACGAAACAAAATAAATCAAGATTTAAAAATAGTATAGTATTTTTAAAAACATAGTCCTCTGAATAACTAAAAATATATAAAATTAACATGAAAACTTACTCTAAATTAAAAGTAGAGTTTAGCATTTTTAATGCTAAATATGTAAAGACAATTTCCATTGCCCTACTGATGATTCTAGCCATTTCTTCACTCCAACTAAAAGCTCAAACGATAAGTGGAAAAGTGTTAAGCGACCAAAATGAACCTTTGATAAACAGCAATGTATTCTTGCTCAAAGAAACTGACAGCAGCTTAGTAAAGGTTGCGATAACAAATCTAGAAGGGAATTTTTTAATAGAAAGTGTAGAAGCGGGAAAATACTTATTGTCCATAAGTTATATAGGTTTCGAAACCTATACCAAAGGCTTATTAATCACAAAAACTACTAGCGACCTTGGAAATATTGCTTTAAAACCAAGCTCAAATTTGCTCAATCAAGTCACAATAGTGGCCCAGAAACCCTTTGTTGAACAAAAAATAGATCGTTTAGTCATAAACGTAAAAAATAGTATTACCAGCAGTGGCAGCACTGTATTGTCTGTTTTGCAGAAAAGCCCGGGCATTACTGTAAATCAGCAAGCGGGCATTATTAATATGGCGGGCAAGGAAGGCGTTCAGGTGATGATTAACGGTAAACTTAGCTATATGCCAGCAGCAGCCATTGTACCTATGTTGGAAGGGATGAGCTCAAATTATGTGGAGCGAATTGAACTTATTACCACTCCCCCATCTAAATTTGATGCTGGTGGAAATGCGGGATACATCAATATTGTATTATCCGAGAATCCAAATAAAGGTTTTAATGGGTCGTATTCAATCACCGCGGCTGGCTTTAATGGCTCAGCCCCCGCCGCAAGTGCCGATTTCAATTATAGAAAAAACAAAATAAATCTTTACGGTTCTTATTCTTATAGCAGGATTTCACAACTCCAATACATTGAAAATTACAGAAAAGTACTTTATGAAAATAGTACGAAAGAAACCCTTGTAAATTCCCTACGTGACCCCGTTAGAAATACAAATAACCTAAGAATTGGAGTAGATTACCAACTTGGAAAAAAAACAACTATCGGTTTGCTGATTTCGGCTTATCAAAACTTATGGGAAATGGATGCCTTCAATACTTCAATTTCCTCTTTCAATAAATTAGAAGACTCCCGCATCGCCATTGACAATACAGAAACTAATAAATGGAAACATGGAATGATAAATTTTAATCTACAGCACACGTTAAAAAATAGTGGTGAGTTAACTTTCAATGTAGATTTTCTGAAATACGACAACTATAACCCTACCAAATATGTCAACAAATATTCTAAAAACGGCACGTTTATAAAAGAAGAATATATCGGAAGTTCAAAAAAGACCCTCATCGATATTTTCCCTGTTCAATTAGATTACAGAAAAAAGTTAAATTCAAAAACGGATTATGAGATGGGATTAAAAACAGTAATCTCTAGATTTTCAAATGATGTACTAGTAGAACAATTGATTCAAAACGTATGGAAACCCGATCAAGAATTTACCGCTAATTATAAACTGAATGAAAGCGTTGCCGCAGCATATAGTTCCTTTACTATCAATGCCAATCCTAAAAACACCATTAAGGCAGGGTTACGATATGAATATACCAAAAGTAATTTAGGCTCAGAAAAACAAGCAAATATAGTGGATAGAAAATACGGATATTTGTTCCCCACTACCTATTGGAGTCATAAAATTAATGATAGTAAGACGATAAATATGAGTTACAATAGGCGAATTAACAGACCCACCTTCAATGACTTAGCCCCTTTCCTTATTTTTTCAGACCCCAACACTTTTGTTTCCGGAAATTCTGCCTTGCAACCTGCCATAGCAAATAATGCAAGTGTGAGTTACGCTTTAAAAATGTATAACTTTTCTTTAAATTATTCGCATGAAAATTATACCATTGGAGGCTTTCAATTCAAGATAGACCCTGTGAATAACAAACAATATAATACAGCAGAAAACCTTAAATTTACAGAATCTTTGTTTACTACCTTCGCTATTCCAATGAAGTTTACCAATTGGTGGAATAGCCAACTAAACATAAATAGCTCTTGGAGTCATGCTGTGGCAGACTTTATCAAGCCCGAAACATCCATTAAAATCTTCAATTATAATTTGTCGGGTTTTCATAATTTTACTTTATCAAAAAATATCAATATGGAATTGTCTGGATTCTATCAATCTAAAGGATTATTTGGTATCGCAGTTTTAAAGCCTTTTGGTCAGCTAAATTTCGGAACTCAGTTTAAATTTCCTAAAAGTAACTCAAATCTAAAGTTGGGAGTAGATGATATTTTCTCCACCATGAAATTTAAATTTGAAAACAATTCAGATATTCTTGGATATCAAGCCTATATAAACCTAAATATGCAAAGAAGGTTATTTAAAATTACCTTTAGTCAAAATTTAGGTAATAAAAAATTAAAAGAAAAAAGAAATAGAAATACCGCAAGTGATGCCGAAAGGCAAAGGGTAAGCAATTAAAACAATTACTAAATCTTTGATAAATATAGACTGGGAATACTCTCAAAATAAAAAGAGAATTAATTTTAAAGTCTACATAAAAATGAGCTATTTTTATTTTTTAACTCTTGGATTTAATTTTATTCAGCTAATAGATAAACTAAATTTGAACAGGATAAATGCGTTTTAATCCTTGATTTTCATGAACCTATGGAATTTGATCGCAGAGAATTCATTGCTTATTTAGGAGGCGTGGCTGCATTTTCAAGCATGCCTTTGGAGGCCCTAGCCGATGAAGCAGAGGATTTGCCATGCTAGAAGCTGTAAAAGACCCTTGTGTAAGCTTTTTAGAAGGGAAAAATCCTGATGTAAGAAACGGAGCGGGAATTCTTTTTGATAAAAGGAGTTTTAAAGATCTTACTCCAATTTCAAATACACCCACATTACTGGAAATTATTAAATTTCGTTCTGCTGAGGCTGTTGGTTTGCATTGTTTAAGAAGTGCACATCATGCCATGAAAACAAATCAAGAAGAGCCAATTATTTTGGCCTGCCTTTTACATGATTTATCTATAAATTTGATGTGGTCAGACCATGCCTTTTGGGGTGCCGATTTAGTGGCTCCCTATGTAGATGAAAAAATTACTTGGGGCATAAAATATCATCAAGCCTGTCGATTTTATAAGGATGAAGAATATGGTTACGAAATACCTGAACTATATAAATGCTTATTTAACAACCCTTTGCAAATTGAGCCTCACATTGAAAGAGCCTATATATTCAGCAAAAATCATGAATGGTATAAATACGCTAGGCTCATTACTGTCAATGATATCTATGCGTTTGACAAAAATGTAAATCCAAATATCGAAGATTTTGTACCCATTATTGAAAGACATTTTAGACAACCTGTCGAAGGCCTTGGAAATGACGACAGCCCTTCTGCTCATATGTGGCGAACATTAATTAAGCCAGATCGGGTATTGTAATTTGTAATTATTGATATGAAGATAAAATATTTATTATTCGCTTTTCTGTTATTTTTTTTTTCTTGCTCCAATATATTTTATTCA
>DAIQBE010000358.1:0-4327 GCA_036781325.1 Leadbetterella sp.
CAGTATTACCAATTTTAGTATTGGCTGCTGGAATTATTTTTTCTTATGCGTTTGCTGGAATTTATGGTGTATCAATTGCTGCTGCTGGAATGATGGCAACCACTGCAATGCAATTAGCGATAGACGCTTTTGGTCCAATTGCTGATAATGCAGGTGGAATTGCTGAAATGTCTCAATTACCTCCAGAGGTACGTGAAAGAACAGATAATTTAGATGCAGTTGGAAACACAACAGCAGCTACTGGTAAAGGTTTTGCAATTGCTTCTGCTGCCCTTACTTCTTTGGCTTTGTTTGCTGCATTCGTTGGTATCTCAGGTATTTCTGCTATAGATATTTACAAAGCTCCAGTTTTGGCTGGATTATTTGTTGGTGGCATGATTCCGTTTATTTTTAGTGCATTGTGTATTTCAGCAGTAGGAAAAGCTGCAATGGAAATGGTTAACGAGGTTCGTAGACAGTTTAGAGAAATTCCGGGCATAATGGAGTACAAGGCTCAACCAGAATATGAAAAATGTGTGGAGATTTCAACCAAAGCTTCTATTAAAGAGATGATGTTGCCAGGGGCCATTGCATTACTAACTCCAGTTCTAGTTGGTTTCGGATTTAAAGGTGTATTTCCAGAAACTTCATCTCCTGAAATATTGGGTGGTTTGTTGGCTGGTGTTACCGTTTCAGGAGTATTAATGGGGATTTTCCAATCTAATGCAGGTGGAGCTTGGGATAATGCTAAGAAATCTTTTGAAAAAGGAGTTTTAATAGATGGTGTTCAGTATAAAAAAGGATCAGAGCCTCATAAAGCTGCTGTAACTGGAGATACTGTTGGAGATCCATTCAAAGATACCTCAGGCCCTTCTATGAATATTCTAATAAAGCTAATGTCTATAGTTTCTTTAGTTATCGCTCCATATATTGCGGTTCATACAACATCAGAAACAGTAACTGAGCCAATTGAAATTGGAATGGAAGAGACTAATTTAACCACAGAATTATCTACCGGTGTTAGTCTGTCATTTGCTAAAGGCGGAATTGAAGATCAATTGATTAATTTTATTAAAGACGATGCGAAGTTGGCTGGTAAAGATAATTGGTTTAATTTTTCTGATTTAAATTTTAAGGAAGGAAGTTCAGTTTTAGATTCTACCTCTACAAACGAAGTAAAAAATATTTCTGAAATTTTGAAAGCTTTTCCAGCTGTTGAAATAAAAGTAGGAGGTTACACTGATAATACGGGAAATGCGGCTGCTAATTTGAAACTATCAGGCGAAAGAGCCGCCTCTGTTAAAGCAAAATTAATTGAAATGGGAGCAGAAAATGGTCGTATTGAATCAGAAGGCTATGGACAGGAACATCCTGTTGCTTCTAATGATTCAGATGAAGGTAGATCTTTAAATCGTAGAATTGCTGTTAGCGTGAGAACAAAGTAAAATAATTTAGCTTAGTTTAATAAAGGAAAGACTGTCATATATGGCAGTCTTTCTTTGTTTTATTGATATCCTTATAATATCATGTCTAATCATATTGCAATTTTAAGTTTTTAGCAATTTGGTTCAATTATAGTTTTTGCATATAAAATGGATAGTAGAATTTTAATACAATTTTTACTGATTTTAAACCCAAAACATTCAAAGAAAAATAAATGATAAAATTTGAAAAGGTTTAACTTGTCTATTTTTTTCACCATTTATTTATATATTTGAATTCAACCTAAAAATTAGAATTATGATCTTCTCAATAAATATATTTTTTGCTTTTATTTTTTCTCTAAATATTTTTTCAGGAAACACAGTTATTACACCAACACCTATACATAAATATTTATATGTGGCTGTACCTGGCATAAGAAACTATCTAGATTATGGTGGTCATGGAATAGTAGTTTATGATATAGAAAACAATTATAAATTTGTAAAACGCATTCCTACTCAAGGGCTAGGACCAGATGGAAAGCCATCAAATGTGAAAGGAATTTGTGTAAGTACTTCTTTGCAAAGTATTTATGTAACTACCATTCTTTCTATTCAAAGAATAGATATAAAGACTGAAAAAGTACTGTGGGAGAAATTTTTACCTGAAGGTTTTGACAGACTTGAAATTTCACCTGACGGTTTCACTATTTATGCACCATCATTTGAGAAGGATCTTTGGAATATTATAAATGCCAAAACAGGAGAAATTATAGATAAAATTACTCCTAAATCTGCTGCACATAATACTATTTATGGAGCGGATGGGAAAGAAGTATATTTAGCAGGTTTGAAATCTCCATATTTAACTGTGGTAAACCCTAAAAATATAAAAGAAACTCATCAAATAGGGCCATTTTCGAATTTTATCAGACCTTTTACTGTAAATGGGAAACAAACGCTAGTATATGTAAATGTTAACGATCTTTTGGGGTTTGAAATTGGAGACTTAAAAACTGGCAAAATGTTATATTCTGTCCAAGTAAAAGGGTTCCCAAAAGGAGAAATAAAAAGACACGGTTGCCCTAGCCATGGTATAGGCCTTACTCCAAATGAAGCGGAAGTTTGGGTTGTTGATGGAGCTAATTCAGCTGTTCATGTTTTTGATAATACTAAAATGCCACCCATTCAAAAAGAGACTATTACTTTAAGGGACCAACCCGGTTGGATAACTTTTACATTAGATGGCAAGTCAGCAATACTTTCTACAGGTGAAATTATAGATACCAAAACTAAAAAGATTACCGCCACTCTTCAAGATGAAAATGGCAAAAATTTATCAAGTGAAAAAGTGGTTGAAATTCATATTTCTAACCAAAAGGCAATAAAAAATGGGAGCCAGTTTGGAGTTGGAAGGCTAAATTAGATTTTCTTTTTAATCAGAAAAGGGAAATTTCAGATAAGATGGAATGTTTCGTTTTGAAAGTTAAATATTCAATTAAGATTTATACAAACACTATGGAAAGTTGGCAAATTAAAAACGATGCAATTTTGGCGGGATTATTTTTAATGCTTTTGGCTGGATTATTTTACAGTTCAGAATCAAAAAATAATTTTTGGAAAAGAATATATGGAATTGTACCACCACTTTTGTTTTGTTATTTGGTTCCCGGCTTTTTAAATAGTTTTCATATAATTAATGGTGAATCTTCTGGATTATATAGTTTTTCTACAAAGTATCTACTTCCTTCCTCTTTGATTTTACTTTTATCTACAGCTAATTTAAAAGCCATATTTGGATTAGGCAATAAAGCTTTAATTACTTTTTTTGCAGGTTCAATTGGGATTATTTTAGGAGGACCTATTGCGCTAAAGATAGTGAGTTTCTGCTCGGATTTATTTCGTCAAGCCGCTATTGATGGGGAATATTGGAAAGGATTGGTAACTATAACAGGCTCCTGGATTGGAGGAAGCAGTAGCCAGTTGGCATTAAAAGAAATATATGGATGTTCTGAGGAGTTGTTTGTAATAATACTTGTGATAGATGCTTTGGTGGCAAATACTTGGACTGCAATTTTATTTTACGGTGCCACTTATACCAAAAAAATAGATCGTTGGTTAGGAGCAGATTTAAGTGCTATTGAAGAGGTTAAAAGTAATATCCTAAAATATAAAGAAACCAAAGACAAGCCAGCTGACCTAAAAGACCTTTCTTTGATTTTAGCGGTAGGATTTGGTGGTACGGCCATTTCACATGCCGCAAGTGGAATAATAAGTGAGTTTTTTATTCCCCATAAAGAATGGTTAGTTGCGCATGGTCTTGAACCATTTTCTTCTCAATTTCTATGGTTAATTCTGTTTGCTACAAGTATTGGAATAGCGCTATCATTTACTAAAATCAGAAGAATGGAAAAGCTTGGAAGTACTGAATTTGCTACATTATTCATATATTTTCTAATTATGAGTATTGGTATGCGTTTAGATCTTTTCAACATAGGAGCAAATCCTGGAATTTTGGTTGTAGCTATAATTTGGATGCTTATACACATTATTTTTACATTGGTAGCTGCAAAAATTATTAAAGCACCTTTCTTTTTTGTGGCGGTAAGTAGCCAAGCTAATATTGGTGGAATAGCTACAGCACCTGCAGTGGCTGCTGCATTTCATCCTTCTTTAGCTCCTGTTGGAGTTTTATTGGCAGTATTGAGCCATGTTTTAGGCACCTACGCGGGTATAATTTCAGCTTGGTTAATGGGTTTATAAATAAGAAAAAATCTATTTTTAATAAGTTTTTTTAGATTATTTCTATTTACAAATAACACAACAGCAAATACTTGTTTTTACTGTAGAGGAGAATAAATAGAGTATGAATACCTATTTCTTTGGCTATTTAGTAAAATGCAGGATTTTGAAAACCCAATATA
>DAIQBE010000359.1:0-4291 GCA_036781325.1 Leadbetterella sp.
CAGCCTGACGATTCAGGGCTTTGAGATGCAGGGATTAAGAATATTAAACTTCATCACAGTACCTAACTTCCACCTTGCACAAATGTGTCTACAAAGCGCATAACATCCAGTATCGCAAACCTCTGGGAAGCGGATTCCTTGTTGATTGTCTGATGGTTATCTGTCAAACCCAATACATTGTGAGTCATAGTTGTTTAGTTTTTTGGAGATTCGTTAAATCAAAACCTTTAGTTTTAAGGTTCGAAATAATGAGCTGATAAACTGAATCTTCCATTTTTGGTGTTCTTGACAGTATCCATAAATATTTTTTGTTTGGGTGGCTAACTACTGCATAACTATAATCAGCAGCCAAATCAATAATCCAATACTTAGCTTTGAAAGGCCAAAAGAATTGAACTTTCAGTTTTGCATTACCTGATCCTTCTTCAACAAATGCTTTTCCTTTGATGTAGGATTCTTTGCCATGGACACTGCCTCTGTTGCAGCGGTTCTCAACAATTATATATACTTTATCGCTTAAAGTGTATTCAGCGGTAGTGCAATGACATCCTTTCTGAAAGGATTGAGGGAATGAAGCAATCTCATACCATTTACCTGCATATTTCTTTAAATCCACCTGTGGAACGGTTTCCAGTGGTTGGGCTTGAATGCTTGTTGGTGTCATAAAAAGGAATAGAATGATTATTGAAATTGAAAGCACAGGTATTAAAAGCCATTGCCTTAAAAATAGATAATTCATTAATTTAGAAATTTAGAACCAATTATTGTTTCGCTTCCTTCCCAAAGACGAGTTGCTTTTTCACAGTCATAACTGTCAACGGAAGATGGAACAGCCTTGCCGTTTTCATAATATTCTCCGCTGCTTTTAATATCATGTATTAATTTTACTACCTCTTTTGCAGAGTCTTTGGGATTATCAGAAATACCAATTATTTTGAAAAGTAGATCCAATAATCTTCTGTAAAGATTCTCTCCAAAGGTATGGGTCCGCCCTAAATTTGTAGTTAACATTAATCCAGGATTTATTGCGTTTATACATGTTTTATAGGACCACATTTTGTCTTTTAGCCTTCTGTCAAGTTCGTAAGCAAAAAGAACCATACACAGTTTTGAATTAGCGTAGAACTCCTCGCATTGCTTTTTAAGGGTGGTTTCAGGATTAATTTTAGGGTAAGCTAGATCATTTATTTCTCTGAAAACAGCTGGAGCAAATGGTGATTTATTTTTTGGATCGTGTAAGCCACTCGAAATGAAAACAATTTTTTCAAGCTTAAATTTTTCAAGCAATAAATTTGTCAAAAGGAAGTGACCGAGATAATTTGTTCCAAACGTTTCTTCAATTGCATTTTTAGTATAACGAAATACCCCGTTATAGGATAGCCCCGCATTACAGTCAAGTCCATAAATATTTTCATCTTCTGGTAATCCTTGAACAAAATTCCTTATGCTGTCAAAATCGCTCAAATCAAGTGTTTTGATAGAATAGTTTTTGGTCTGGTTAAATTCAGGAAAACTTTCAATGGCTTTTTGTGCTTTCTCAGGATTACGGCAGGCCATTATGACAGTATAATCTAAATCCAATAGATGCTTACTCGTCCACAAACCAAGTCCGCTGTTTGCTCCTGTTACAATGACTGTTTTCATTTTGTTAAAGTTCTATTGGTTCATTTTTAAGATGCCCGACAGGGTTCGAATCGGAACACCACACCGCTGCGACCCTCAAATTAGAAATACAAACATAAAAAAAGACTTCCAAAATTTGGAAGTCTTGTTGTGATCCCACCAGGGTTCGAACCTGGGACCCTCAGATTAGAAATCTGATGCTCTATCCAGCTGAGCTATGGAACCATCAGGTAACTTTTAAAATAAAAGTTTGACCTTATTAACTTAAAAAAGCAGCAATTGCTGCTTTTTTGTCGGGGTGGCAAGATTCGAACTTGCGACCTCCTGCTCCCAAAGCAGGCGCGATGACCGGGCTACGCTACACCCCGAAAGTGTATTCAGCAGAGAGAGCGGGATTCGAACCCGCGGTACCGTTACCAGTACGTCAGTTTAGCAAACTGGTGGTTTCAGCCACTCACCCATCCCTCTGTCTCTCCGAAAAGGTTTGCAAATATAGGGGTTTTCTTTTTTACAGCCAAATTAAGGATAAAAAAAAGACAGTTTTTTTAGTACTATTTTTTTTGTTTTTTCTAAATTATTGATAAACAATTCATTATTACCCATGAAAAAGAATATTACTAAGAGAGGAATTAATTAGTTTTTGAAAAAAAATTGAAAAGAGGTAAAGTTTACTTTAAGCGTTCTGGATTTTCACTTAGAAAAGCGTCCCATCCTTTTTTCTTAGAATTGTTGCCCGTTAGTGCTTTGGTTTTAGCATGCATAAAATGACAAACCGCTACTCCTAAGGCATCTGTAGCATCTAGCATCTTTTTTTCGAGTTTTTGATTAAACAATTGTTCCAACATGTAGGCCACTTGTTCTTTTGAAGCATTTCCATTGCCAGTTACACTTTGCTTTACCTTTTTAGGCAGATACTCTACAATATTGATGTCTTTAGCTAAAGCGGCTGCCATTGCAACTCCTTGTGCTCGGCCCAGTTTTAACATAGATTGTACATTTTCTCCATAAAATGGAGCTTCTATTGCCATTTCGTCGGGTAGATATTCTGTTATTATTTGAGTGATTCGTTCAAAAATACGTTTTAACTTCATTTCATGCGAAGGTAGCTTTTCAAGTCTTAAAACGCCATATTGAATAATCTTAATTTGCGACCCCAAAACAGAAATTACGCCATAGCCCATCACTCGTGTGCCAGGGTCGATACCAAGTATAATTTTTTCCTTTAAATTTGCAGTTAAAATCATTTCGATTGAAAAAACTTTTTAATATTGCTATATCTTCCTCCCAAGAGAAAAAACTATTTTATGTGGTAAAGATAGTATTTTTGATAGCGATATGTAGTCTTCTTTTCATACAATTTTCCAAAATCAATTTTGAAGCACAACGTTTCTCTATTATTTTTCTTTCGGCCTTTTCCAAGTTTTACTTGCTAATAATTGGAGTGCTATTAATTATTCCCAATTATTTTTTTGAGTCCATACGATGGAAATTTTTAACAGCCAACATTCAGCCAAGAAACTTGCCTCAAGCATTCAAAGATATTTTATTAGGCTTAATGGCTGGCCTATTTACTCCCTTTATGCTTGGAGATTATATTGGTCGAAGTTTTCGATTTCCCATTAGAAAAAGGAATGCTATAGTAATGGTAAATGTTTTTGGTAGCCTCTGCCAGACCTATTCCGCTTTGTTTTTTGGAACCGTGTCTCTACTTTTTTGGAAGTATTCCAAACTTGGATATTATCCCTATGAGATGAATTATTTAGCGGCTTCTTTATTTTTTTCCTGCGTTTTTGGAATAGTTATACTTTTTGCAAATGAAAAATTAAGAATTACTTTTTCTAAGTTGGCAGCTTTTTTATATATAAACAAATTTCTCATTCACTATGAAAATATTCCAATTCCAACAAGAATTTGGGTTCTCTTTTTAACCTTTTGTAGAAGTGTAGTCTATATTTTGCAGTTTCTTTCTATTTTTTATGCATTTGGCATGGAGCTGAGTATTTTACATTTGTTTATAGGCGTAAATTTGTCATTACTTGCAAAAACAGTAGGTGGGGGGCTAAATGTTTTTGGGGATTTAAGTTTAAGACAGTTAGTTGGCTTGTACTTTTTCACCCCATTTGGAGTTTCTGCAGAGCTAATTATAGTGTCAACCTTGTTTGTTTGGCTTGTTAATATCTTTTTTCCAGTTTTATTGGGAACCCTTTTTATTAAGAATTTAAAGACATAATATGATTGTTTTTAGTGCTAAAATTTGCATTATTTTATATCTTATCTTACTAATTATAGGGATAATTAACTGGTTAGTTTTAAAAAAACTAAGTGGAAACTCGGATGATTTTGGGAAAGGAATTGTTTTTACGGTAATTGTTCCAGTTAGAAATGAAGCCCAAAATATTTTAAAGCTGTTACTCAGTTTAGAAAATCAGACGTATAATTCCCAAAATTTTGAAATAATTTTTGTAAACGATCATTCTACAGATGCTACCACAGAGCTAATTGATAAATTTTCAAAAACTTCTGATTTAAATATTCAAGTGCTGGAATTAGAGCGAATGAAATATTCGAATTCTCCTAAAAAAATGGCAATCATACAAGCTATGGGTATTTCCAAAGGAGAATTTATTTTTACCACAGACGGAGATTGTGTTTTGCCTCCAAAGCTTTT
>DAIQBE010000360.1:0-4289 GCA_036781325.1 Leadbetterella sp.
AGAGGATTATCTGTTTTTGCAGGGGCCTTTTTTCCACTATATCATAAGCTACCAGAAAGCCCGTTAAAATGTTATGATTCAGGAATATATAGAAAATTTAAAAAAAAATGGTGGAGAAAGTTTTAAAAAAAGACTCAAAATTTAACACTTTGAGCCTAATTTATTAGTGACGAAGAAGAGATTCGAACTCTCACAAGCTTTCGCTCACTACCACCTCAAAGTAGCGTGTCTACCAATTCCACCACCTCGCCCTTCATTTGGCAAAAGTAAAAAAAAAAGCATTATCAAACCTAAATTTTATTTTACAAAATCAAATGTATTTAAAAGAAATTCTTTTTTTTTTCTAATTTTACCCAAAAAACTCAATAGACATTCTGACGAAATAATACCGAATGCACGGCCTCGTTTGAAAATCGCAATGAAGAGCATCGAAATACCTATCAGATAGGTTTTAATTTGATTGGAAATGATTGGGGAGCCCTTCCTATTAAGTAATGTGGGTCGCCATCGAATTTTAATGAAGCCGATTTTCTAATGAGTTTTTTGGGTTTTAATAAACAAATCAATTTAAATTTAAAAAACTCATGATTCAAACAATGCGTTGGTTTGGGCCAAACGATCCAGTCAGTCTGATGGATATTAGACAAGCTGGTTGTAGTGGGGTAGTATCTGCCCTTCATGATATTCCAGTTGGAGATATTTGGTCTTATGAAGAAATATTGGAAAGAAAATCTTTAATAGAAAAAGATAATCAAAAATATTCCCCACTATCTTGGAAAGTTGTAGAATCACTACCCGTTCATGAAGATATTAAAAAAGGCCTAGAAAGTAGAAATAAATATATTGAAAATTATAAAATATCGCTTAATAACTTAGCTAAAGCTGGAATTTATACGGTATGTTATAATTTCATGCCTGTTTTAGATTGGTCTAGAACTAATCTTAATTTAATAATGCCCGACGGAGGCAGAGCGCTTCGCTTCGTTTGGCTAGATTTTGCTATTTTTGATTTGATGATTTTAAAAAGGCCAAATGCGGAAAATAGCTATTCAGACAAAATAAAAAAAGAAGCAAAAGAAAAATTTGAAAAAATGAATCCTACAGAATTGGATGAATTGTCTAAAACTGTGTTATTGGGACTTCCAGGCTCCAAAATTGGGTTTGATATTACTACTTTTCAATTAAAACTTGATGAGTATAAGAAAATAGACGAAAATAAATTAAAGGAAAATCTATATTATTTTGTTTCACAAATAATTCCCATTGCTGAAAAAAATGGAATAAAACTATGTATTCATCCTGACGATCCTCCTATTCCACTTTTAGGATTACCTAGAGTCGTTAAAACTAAAAGCGATCTATTAAGCCTGTTTGAGTCTTGTCCTTCACTATCAAATGGCCTTACATTTTGCACTGGCTCCTTGGGTGTTAGAAATGACAATAATTTAATTGAAATAGCCAAAATTTTTTCAAATAGGATCTATTTTGCCCATTTAAGGTCAACTAAAATAGAAAAGGAGTTTCTCGAAAAAGAGGAATTAGTATTTCATGAAGCACAACATTTGGATGGAAAAGTAGACATGTTTGAAATAATGAAAGTTCTAGTACTTGAGGAAAAAACAAGAGAAAGTGATGGAATTACAGCTTGGGAAATACCAATGAGACCAGATCATGGTCATTTAATTTTAGACGATTTAAAGAAAAAAGGAGAAAATGAATCCTATCCGGGGTATTCTGCAATAGGGAGATTAAAAGGCTTAGCAGAATTGAGAGGATTAGAAATGGCAATCAAAAAAGAGTTTAATTAAAAATACCTTTTTCATTTATAATTAACTTTCTAATATCCAAATATCTTTTTTATTTATGAAAAATACTTTCTTATTCTTATAGACTTTTAACCAAACATTTTCTTGCCCAATAATATTTATCTTATTTCCTTCTTTTAAAATACCAATAATAGGTGATGCAGAGGTAGGTTTTTCTCTAAGGTAAGACCTTTTATTTACAATGGCAGTTTTATAGGAACTTGGAGCATTTATTAAAATTATCAAAAAGCCAATATACAAAGCCGAAGCAATAAAGTAACGAACAAATAATACTTGATTATTAAACTTCCTTCTAAATAAAATCACAAGCATAATAATACCAATTATTAAGAAAAAATAAACTATAAAATAATAGTATTGCTGATATAACATTAATACAAAATTTAAATCACTTCTTTCAAATCCAGTATACTTATTTTGAAAAGCAATTTTGTTCATCTTATCAAAAACTTCATCCTTAGGATGAAAATTGTAATAATTATTAAGATAATAAACAGTTCTTGGGAAATCTGAAAGATTTTCATAGATATAGGCCAATTTTAAACAAATTATTTCCTTGTTTACCTCATTATCTTTAACAATAGTTTCATATATTTTTGCAGCTTCCAAATATTTTTTTGCACTAAACAAAGAATCTGCTTTTTTGGCAATGTCATTTTGAGCCTTAGTATCAAGAGATTGAAAGGAAATTAAGAAAATAGTCAAAAATAATTTTAAAATGCAATTTTGAATTATACTCAAAATTTCATAATTTTGCATCCTATTTCGAAAGAAGCATAAGATTCCGTAGCTCAGCTGGTAGAGCAATACACTTTTAATGTATGGGTCCTGGGTTCGAATCCCAGCGGGATCACTTAGCGATGAAAAAGTCATCGCTTTTTTTATGTCATTTTTTTGCACAAATTTGTTTACTTGAATCATTTATTTAATTTTAACGAATCAGAAAACAAAAATAAAGATTCAATTTCAATAAAGTATCAAAACATAAAAAGTAAATAAATTCCAAAATAATATTGCTTAGTATTTAAATATTTTATCCGAAAAAGTGATAATTTTTTAATAAACCAATGAAAAAAGATAAGAAAAGAATCATAGAAAAAGCCTTAATACTTGATTTCGCAGCTGAAGGAAAATGCATTGTAAAGCATGAAGGTGAAGTGATATTTATTGAAGGAAGTAATGTTTGCCCTGGTGATGAAGTAAAAATTGTAGTTTCGAAATCTAAAAAAAAATATGCTGAAGGCCGAATTTTGGCTTTTCATTCCTATTCAAAAGATAGAATAAATCCATTTTGTAGCCATTTTGGAGTATGTGGAGGTTGTAAATGGCAACATATACCATATGAAAGGCAGTTAGCCCAGAAATTCCAACAAGTAAAAGATCAATTGAGTAGAATTGGGAAACTTGATGTTTCTACAATAGAGCCAATTTTGGGGTCCATAAAAACCACATTTTATAGAAACAAGCTAGAATATACTTTTTCAAATTCAAGGTGGCTTACAGCAAATGAAATTGAATCTTCGGATGAACTAAACAAAAATGCATTAGGTTTTCATATTCCTAAACGATTCGATAAAGTATTACCAATTGAAAAATGTTATCTTCAAGATGACCCTTCTAATGCAATTCGTGATTTTTTTAGAGACTATGCTTTTAAAAATAATCTTAGTTTTTATGACCATGTTATTCATAAAGGTTTTTTTAGAAACTTTATGATTAGAACATCTAGCACTTTAGAAACTATGGTAGTAGTACAATTTGCTGAAAATGATCAACCTCAAATATCAAAAGTTCTAGATGAATTTATCCTTAAATTCCCCAAAACTACTTCTCTAAATTATTTTATTAACCAAAAAGGTAACGATTCTTATTTTGATTTAGATCCAGTAAATTACTTTGGATTACCCTACATTACAGAAGAAATGGAAGGGTTAAAATTTAGAATAGGTGTAAAATCATTTTATCAGACCAACTCCGACCAAGCCTATGAACTGTATAAAATCGTTAGAGATTTTGCTGATATCCAAACAGATGATTTAGTTTATGACCTTTATACTGGAACCGGCACCATCGCAAATTTTGTAGCAAAAAATGCAAAACATGTGGTGGGCATAGAATTTATTGAATCTGCAATACATGATGCGAATGTAAATTCTGAGATAAATAATGTAAAAAACACCTCATTTTTTGCAGGGGACATGTCCAAAATTCTTAATGAAGAATTTTTAGAAAAAAATGGCAAACCTCAAGTAATTATAGTTGATCCTCCTAGAGCTGGAATGGATAAACAAGTATGTGAAGTAATTTTAAAAGCCAATGCTAGAAAAATTGTTTATGTTAGCTGTAATCCAGCCACTCAAGCAAGAGATTTAGAATTACTGTCCCTAAAATATAAAGTGGAACGAATAAAACCCGTAGATATGTTCCCTCACACTTTTCATGTAGAAAATGTAGTAAGTTTAG
>DAIQBE010000361.1:0-1646 GCA_036781325.1 Leadbetterella sp.
TTTTAATTAACAATGAAAAGTTTTATAGTTTTTGCCCTTATTTTATCAAATATTGCAGCTTTTTGTAATTTTAAACTAATAAAAGAAACTGGAGACCCCAAAACCGAAAAGATTTTTACACAATTTTGTTCCAGTTGCCATGGAGAAAAGGTCGAAGCTTTTGTAGATAGAAAGTGGAAACATGGTAATTCTAAAGCTGAACTAATAAAGACCATCACAAATGGTGTTTTAGATGCAGGTATGCCATCTTGGAAAGCAAGTATTTCAGCAAAAGAGATTGAAAAATTGGCAGATTTGATCGTATTAAATCTAGCAAGTGTAAACCAGTACAAGTTTACTGAAGCAAAGAAACAAAGTACGTATAAATCTGGGAAAATGACTATTAAATTAGATACTGTTGCTATTGGTTTTGACAGCCCTTGGGGTCTCACCCAAATGCCTAATGGTGAATTTCTAATAACTGATAGGTCTGGTATTTTGTACAGAGTGGATAACAATAAAAACAAATATCAAATTAAAAATACTCCTCAAGTGCTGGTGAAAGGACAAGGAGGTCTTTTGGACGTTGAAATTCATCCTCAGTTTTCAGAAAATGGATGGGTGTATTTGTCTTATTCTAAATTTAAAGTGGAAGATGGCGTAAACCTAACCACAACGGCTATAGTTCGGGGCAAAATTGTAGATGATAATTTTGTAAATTCTGAAGAACTATTTGAAGCCTTTCCTTATACAAAAACTACGTATCATTACGGCTCTAGAATTGTATTTGACAAAAAAGGGCATATGTATTTTTCGGTTGGAGAAAGAGGAATGCATTTTGAATATGCCCAATCTACAGAAAATGATTTGGGTAAAATACATAGATTGTTTGATGATGGCAAGGTGCCTCTTGATAATCCTTTTTATGGTAAAGCTCCAAACAGGCCTTCTATTTTCACTTTTGGTAATAGAAATCCACAAGGATTGGTTTATAATGAAGCTTTCCAACAAGTTTGGGAAACCGAACATGGTCCTAGGGGAGGAGATGAAATTAATATTGTAAGAAAAGGAGGTAATTATGGGTGGCCAGTTATCAGTTATGGAATAAATTATGATGGAAAACCGATTACAAATCTTTCTAAAAAAGAAGGGATGGAACAACCGGAAAATTACTACATTCCTTCTATTGCTCCTTCTGGTTTGGCTTTTGTTACTAGCGATAAATACGGCGATTGGAAAGGAAGCCTTTTAATTGGTTCACTGCGTTTTAACTATTTAGAAAGAGTTCTTGTTAAAAATGGAAAATTGACTCCCAATCAAAAAGAACTGATAAATATTGGAAGAATGAGAAACGTAAAGATGGGAAATGACGGTTTTATTTATGTTAGTGTTGAAGGCCCAGGAATGGTCTTCCGGCTAATTCCTAGTTTTTAATTTTTTTTTAGCATCTATACCTATATTTTTTAAAAATACGATAACATTATTTTTTATTCAAAATGATCCGTTTATTAATTATTTTCTTTTCAATTTTAATATTTTCTTTTAGTTTTTTTGGCGATGATTTTAAAGATTATTCTCAAAATATACCGAATACCTCTGAAAATATTGAAATGATAGCCATAAAGGGTGGCAAGTTTTTGATGGGAAGTCCTGAAAATGAGCCTCTG
>DAIQBE010000361.1:1656-4287 GCA_036781325.1 Leadbetterella sp.
AGGGCCTCAAAAAACAATCCAAATTAGCCCTTTTTGGATGTCTAAATTCGAAATTACTTGGGACACTTACTTAATTTTTCAAAATAAAGAGTTAGAAACTTCAGACGCAAAAACCTTAAATGTTGATGCGATTGCACGACCAACAAAACCTTATGTGGAAATGTCTTTTGGACAAGGTAAAAACGGTGGATTTCCCGTTTGCAATGTAACTCAGTATGCTGCAAGAGCGTATTGTGAATGGTTATATAAGCAAACAGGAATTTTTTATAGACTACCAACTGAAGCGGAGTGGGAGTATGCCGCTAGAGCTGGGACTACAACTTCATTTTATTTTGGAGATGATGTAAGTCTTTTAAAAGATTATGCATGGACCTACGATAATTCAGATGGGGCATATAAAAAAGTTGGGCAAAAAAAGCCTAATGCATGGGGATTGTATGATATGTATGGAAATGTTGCAGAATGGACCTCTGATGCTTATAAACCAGATTATTTTAAAGGATTGAAAGACCCTATTTCCGATCCTTTTATAGTTCCAGAGCTATTGTATCCACATACCATTAAAGGTGGACATTGGGACGATGATCCAGAAATGTTACGAAGTGCAGCTAGAACTCCTTCTACAGCTAGGTTAAAACAAAGGGATCCCCAGATTCCTCGTTCAAAATGGTGGCTTACGGATGCTCCTTTTTTAGGATTTAGAATTGTTAGACCTAAGGAACAACCCTCCAAAGAATTTATTCAATCTTATTTTGCCTTACCGCCGACGGATAATTAATATATTTTTAAATTTATTTTTTAAAAAAAATTAAATGGCTTAGATTTAATTACCTAATTTAGATTTTACTTACAGATATTTATAAAACTAACCTTAAAAACATGAAAGATTTAAATCGTAGATCATTTTTAAAAAACACTTCAATTTTAGCAGGAACAGGAGTTTTACTTAATCAGCCTTTAGTTTCATCGGCATTTTATGAAGGTTCTGATGAAATTAAAATAGCATTAATCGGATGTGGAGGAAGAGGTACTGGTGCAGCCTTACAAGCATTATCTGTAAAAGAAAATGTTGTGTTAGTGGCTATGGCAGATGCTTTTAAAGATAGAATTGATAGCTGCTATTCTTCCCTATCTTCAGAAAAAAATGGTAAAATAAAAAATAAATTAAAAGTTTCTGAAGAAAATAAATTTGTTGGTTTTGAAGGGTATAAAAAAGCCATTGCAATGGCGGATGTGGTTTTACTAACTACCCCTCCTGGTTTTAGGCCGTTGCATTTTGAAGAAGCGGTAAGACAGGGAAAACATGTATTTTTAGAAAAGCCTGTTGCAACCGACGCCCCTGGAATAAGAAGGGTTCTTGCAGCTGCTGAAGAGTCAAAAAAGAAAAATTTAAAAGTTGTTCTAGGATTGCAAAGGCATTATCAAACTTCTTATTTAGAGACTTACAAACGCGTAGTTGGTGAAAAGGCAATTGGTGATATAGTTGCTGCCAGGTGTTACTGGAATAATGACGGAGTTTGGGTGAAAAAGAGAGAATCACAAATGACCGAAATGGAATATCAAATGAGAAATTGGTATTATTTTGTTTGGTTATGCGGAGATCATATTTGTGAACAACACATACATAATATAGATGTAATTAACTGGTTTAAAGGGGCTAACCCTGTTGCAGCTATTGGTATTGGTGGACGAGAAGTAAGAAAAGGTAAAGAATATGGTGAAATTTTTGATCATCACGTTGTTCAATTTGAATACCCAGATGGAATGATATTAGATAGCCAATGTAGGCACCAACCTGGAACAGTTTCCAATGTTTCTGAACATTTTATAGGTTCGAAAGGAAGAGCTACCGAAGGAAAGATTACTGATTTGCAGGGAAACCAAATTTGGAGACATCGAGATAAAGAAGACAAAAATCCGTATCAAGTAGAACATGATGTTCTTTTTGATTGTGTTGCAAATAATAAACCAGTAAATGACGCTGAGCATGGGGCTATTGCAACTATGACTTCTATATTGGGCAGAATGGCAACATATACCGGACAAAGGATAAAATGGGAGGATGCAATTAAATCAGAAGTGAATCTTGCACCAGAAACATTTACTTGGGCCACTATTCCAAAAACATTACCTGACGCTAACGGATTTTATCCAATACCTGTTCCTGGGAAGGATAAAAAATTCTAAAATAATCATCTTGGTTAAACCCTTTTGATTAGCAGATTTTTTAATGACAAAACCCCGAAATTCCAAGAAATTGGTTCTTTTCGGGGTTTTTTCGTATTATTTAGAAGCAGGTCTTCAAATAATAATAATTAAACAGTGCAAAGTCAAACTAGAATTCTTTCATCCAAAAAGATTTTAGTTTTTTAAGCTAAAAGGTTAAAATGAGAAAAAACTTCTATTTTTTTTAAAAAAGGTACAGAAGCTAGGCGACCCCGTCGTTAATTGTCAGATACGAGATGGAATATGTGTAGTCATTATGGAATAAACCCAGAAGTTATTGAAAAACAGTTAAAGAAAATGACTAGTAACTTTATGCGCAGAGATTCTCTAAAAAATTGTAAATACTATGTATTGTTTCCAGAAAATTACACGTTAAATTAATTTTTAATCAATTGGATAGGGTAA
>DAIQBE010000362.1:0-4284 GCA_036781325.1 Leadbetterella sp.
GGGCTATTCTATTCCTGAACTACTTACAAAAAAAATCGGTGCAAGTAGCACAAGAATATACTTAAGTGGTATAAATATGTTTACTATCGATAAATTAAAAGTATTTGACCCTGAAACAGCTAGTACAACTGGTCAATACTATCCTCAATCAAGAATTATTAACATGGGTTTAAATATTAAATTTTAATTAAAATGAAAATGTATAAAAAAATAATACTCTCAATTTTTGCAATTTCATTATTTACAGTTCAGAGTTGTAATGATGATTTTGTAAATACTAAACCATTAGATCAGATTTCTGAAGAAGTGGTTTGGACAGATGCTGCATTAGCCGAAGCTTTTGTAAGTGAATTATATGGCGGCTTAGGAATAGGTGGTTTTAATGAGCAAATGCTTGCTTCCTTAACTGACGAAACTATTTTTACCCACCCAGGTAGAAACATTACCACCCATACCGAAGGAAGAATAAACCCTGCTGATCCAGGTTGGATAAACGGTACCTTATCTTGGGTAAATATGTACCAAAGAATTAGAGCATGTAATCTAGCAATTCAAAATCTCTCAGCTCCAAAATTTGTCAATACTAATAATATAGTCGATAGACTAATTGGTGAAGCGAAGTTTATGAGAGCCTATTTCTATCATCAATTGCTACGTTATTATGGCGGAGTACCTATTGTAGACAAAGCGTTTTCATTAAATGACCCTGATTTTACTGGAGCTAGAAATACATATGAAGAAGTTGTTAACTTTATAGTGAAAGACCTCGACGAGGCAGCTGTTAAATTAGATGGGAAATCTTTACAAAAAGGAAGAGCAACTAAAGCGGCTTCATTGGCTTTGAAATCGAGAATCCTGATTTATGCCGCTAGCGATATGGCTGATATTCCAACGGCCAAAGTTAAATCAAAGGTATTGGCATCCTACGGAAAGCCAGAATTGGTAGGTTATGTTTCAGGAAACCGTCAGGAGCGTTGGCAAAAAGCTAAAGCTGCCGCAAAGGCAGTTTTAGATCAGCCAGGATTTGGTTTTAATTTAGGATTAACAGCACCAGCTACTGCAGATCAAGGAGCTACCAACTATCTAAATCAATCTTTGGCAAGAAACGGAGGCCAAAACGAAATTATTTTTGGAAGGTACTTTATTCAAAGCAAAAACGAAGATGGTGGAAGAATTGGACTTTTCAATGGTCCTAATGGATATAACAACTGGGCTGGAAATACACCAATCCAAGAGCTTGTGGATGATTATGAAATGATGGACGGAAGTAAATTTAATTGGAATGACCCAAAAATGGCTGCTGCCCCTTATGAAAATCGTGACCCAAGACTACGATCTACTATTTTATATGAAGGATCACCATGGAAGCCACGTTCGGCTAGTGCTGCTCCTTTAGACCCAAATAACCAGATTCAAACTGGCGAATATGAGGTTAATCCAGGTGGTACTAAACGTACACACTTTGGCTTAGATACTCGTAAAAGCAGTATTGAAGATTGGAATGGAAGCTATACTGGCTATTATATGCGTAAATTCACAGATCCAAACCCGGGTTTAGTAGATCAAAATTCTTGGCAACAAATTCCTTGGCCATTCCTAAGGTACACCGAAGCATTATTTAATTATGTGGAAGCTTGTATTGAATTAGGAGAAGATGCAGAAGCAACAGCTTGGTTAAATAAAGTGCGTTTTAGAGCTGGTATGCCTGCAATTACCGAAAAAGGAGACGCTTTAAGACAGCGATACAGAAATGAGCGTAGAGTAGAAATGGTATTTGAAGAGCAACGTTATCATGATGCAAGACGCTGGATGATTGCTCCAACTACCTTGGGAAGAAAAGCGAGTATAATCAATGTCAAAGGAACATTAAAGCCTGGAAAAACTGTAGCTATTTATAAATTTGATCCTGCTAACTATGACTACTCATATACCGTAGGAAAAATTGACCCAGGTAAAGAAAATAGAAACTGGGATGATAAGATTTATTTTTTACCTATCCATCGTGATGAGATGAACAGGAACAGTAAGCTAATTCAGAACCCTGGTTATTAAAATTTATTCAACCTTTTATTTAATCAAGAAATCTATCCCTACTTTTGGGATAGATTTTTTTTTAAAGTAAATTCTAAACACATTTCATTCCCAATTCATCTTAGGAAAAATTGATAACTATTCTCAAAAAAACCATGATCCGTAGTGTAACAAAATATGTTTTCATTTTAAGTTTCTGTGGGTTCATTTCTTGCAATAACTCAAGCGAAAATGAAACAAATATGGATACTGATCCTCTTTTTACTTTATTATCTAACGAACAAACTAATCTTAGTTTCCAAAATAATTTAGAGGAGGGGCCCAATACTAATATTTTGATGTATGAGTACTTTTATAATGGAGCTGGAGTAAGTACTGCAGATTATAACGGAGACGGACTATTGGATGTATATTTTGTTTCTAATATGGGTGAAAATAAATTGTACCTAAATCGAGGTAAAATGCGGTTTGAAGATTACACCCTAGAATCTGGAGCAGCCGGAAAGCCAGGGCCATGGAAAACTGGAGTGACCTCAGTAGACATTAATGGGGATGGCAAAATGGATATTTATCTCAGTTATTCCGGAGCTTTACCTGCCGAAAAAAGAATAAATCAACTTTTTATAAATGTTGGAAATGATACCAATGGAATCCCACATTTCGAAGAAAAAGCAGCAGAATTCGGCCTAAATCATTCAGGATTTTGTAATCAAGCCTACTTTTTTGACTATGACAAAGATGGCGATTTGGATGCTTTAATGCTGAATCACAATCCAAAAAATTTGCCTTTACTCAATGAAACAGGCACAGCGGAAATGTTAAAAATAGATAGCCCAGAAAAAGGCCTAAGACTATATAAAAATAACAAAGGCAAATTTCAAGACCAAACAATTTCCGCAAAAATCAGTGGTTCAGAGCTCAGCTATGGACTAGGACTTGGCATATCAGACCTCAATAACGACGGCTGGCCAGATTTTTATGTTTCCAACGACTATTCCATCCCAGACTACCTCTACATAAACAATAAAAACGGCACTTTTACAAACCAGCTGGCAAATGCAATGGGACATACCAGCCAATTTTCAATGGGTAATGATATTGCGGACATAAATAATGACGGCTTTAACGATGTGTTTACGCTAGACATGCTTCCTGAAGACAATGCTCGTCAAAAATTGCTATTGACTCCTGATAATTTCGCAAAATTTGAGCAAAACGTACGCAGCGGATTCCACTATCAATATATGCGAAATATGCTGCAGCTTAACAATGGAAACGGCACTTTCTCTGAAATTGGACAGTTAGCTGGAGTATCTAATACGGACTGGTCGTGGTCAGCCTTATTGGCAGACTATGACAATGATGGTTGGAAAGACTTATTTGTGAGTAATGGTTATTTGAGAGACTACACCAACCTCGATTTTATAAAATACATGGAAAACTATGTGGCCCAAAAAGGGCGTTTACAAAGGGAAGATGTTTTAGAAATTATTAAACAAATGCCCGCCTCCAACGTATCCAACTATATTTTTAGCAACAACAAAGACCTTACCTTTAAAAACCAAACCAAAAACTGGGGATTAGAACGACCATCCAACTCCAACGGCTCAGTTTATGCAGATTTTGATAATGATGGAGATTTAGACTTACTTATAAATAATATAAACCAACCCGTTTTTCTGTATCAAAACGAATCCAATTCTGCATCTAATTACTTAAAAATAAATTTAAAAGGAAGTAATCAAAACACCTTAGGCATTGGAGCAAAAGTCCAAATATTCGAAAAAGGGAAAACCCAACAAAGCGAACAATATTTAAGTAGAGGTTATCTTTCTTCCGTCTCACCTATTTTACATTTTGGTCTAGGAAAAGCCATACTTGTAGATTCCATAATAGTAACTTGGAACAGCGGTTATTCACAAAAAATAGGAAGTACTAAAGCAAACCAAACGGTAATTTTGAATGAAAACGATGCTAAAGCAAAAAGCAAAAAGCTTCCTTCAACTGAAAAAAATTTATTTAAAGAAATCAACAACGGTGTAGATTTTGTCCATCAAAATGAAAATGTAAATGATTTCGAAAGACAACTACTTTTACCCAGCCAGCTGTCATATTTAGGCCCTTGTATGACCAAAGGCGACTTAAATTCAGATGGTTTGGAAGATATCTTAATTGGTGGGGGTAAAAACCAACCTACCGCTGCATATATACAACAGAAAAATGGGAGTTTCCAAGCTCTGAAAATTTCAGCCT
>DAIQBE010000363.1:0-4278 GCA_036781325.1 Leadbetterella sp.
AGCAAACACAATCAATACTAAAACGCAAGCAATCAGCCCAATAAATAAATACTTAAATACCTTTTTTACTTTATTCATAAAGGAAAATTTTTGAATTAGCTTATTTTACTATCCGATGAAATGACATCTTGAATGAAATGAAGTAAAAGTTTTACTCCATATCCAGTAGCAGATTTCATAGAGCCGTATTCAGAATCACAAAATGCTACTCCTGCTATATCTAAATGGGCCCAAGAGGTATGTCCATCAATAAATTCTTCTAAAAATTTAGCGGCTGTAATTGCACCGGCTACAGGGGCGGAAGATAGATTTTTAATATCAGCAACATCAGATTTCATCATATCTTTATAGTCATCCCAAAGCGGCATTCTCCATGTTTTCTCACCTGTTTTTTGACCCGAAGCAAGAATAGAATCTGCCAAATCATCATTATTGCTTAACAATGCTGCTGCTGCATAGCCTAAAGATTGGATGCAGTTACCAGTTAATGTTGCTAAGTCTATCATGATATCTGGATTGTGATTTTTCTTCACATACGCTAAGGCATCCGCTAAAATAAGTCGCCCTTCGGCATCTGTATTGATTACTTCAATGGTTTTACCTGAATAAGAACCAATTACATCCCCTGGCTTTATGGACAAGCTGTCCATACAATTCTCAGTAAATGGCACAGCAACTACCATATTTACAGCTAATCCAAGTTTTGCAGTCATTTCTAAGGCTCCAATTACTGCCGCGGCTCCGCCCATGTCACATTTCATGTAATTCATGTTATCTCCTGGCTTTAGAGACACTCCACCGGTATCGAAAGTAACTCCTTTACCAATTAGCCCAATAGTTTTACTTGCCTGAGGGTGTGAATACTCCATTACAACAAAAACGGGTGGATTTTCCACACTTCCTTTTCCTACCGCCAACAATGCCTTTAATCCTATTTCTTCACATGCATCTTTATCAAATACATGTACTTCAAATCCATTTTCCTTTCCTGATTCTTGAATCCACCCTGTAATCATTTGTGGGGTTTTGTGGTTTGCTGGGGCATCTACCCATTCCATTATTTTCATTTGGGTTTCAGCTAAGGACCTACCATTTTCCAAGGCTCCTTTAATATCCTTGTCACTATTAACTTGGAAATTAATTTTTGAACTAGAATGATAAAATGTATTAGATTCTTTCTGTCCTGTTTTAAGCTTAGCTATTTGGTACTCTCCCAAGAAAATACCCTGAGAAATATCGGCCGCCAGCTCAACTAAATTAGTGTCATGCAAGAATATGCTGATATCACCTTTAAAATTATTTTTGTTTCTATTAAAAAAGCTTCTAAAAATAGCACTTATTTCAGCAGCATTCTTCCCATTTCCCATACCTAAGAAAAAAACCTTTTGGTTGGTTTTTGTTAAGCCAATCACGCACTCTTTTGATTTTGCTTTAAAATCAACATAAAGAATATGCTGCTCAAAACCAATTCCTTCGCAAATTTCATTTAATTGCATTGGTAGGTTTTCATTTTCAAAAACCGGAATAATAAGTACAGGAAAAAATTCTGAAGAATTTAGTGTTATTGCTATCATTTTATATTTCGTTTCTTTAAGCCAACAAAGTTAGCCCTTTTTCAGAGTAGAATAAAAAAGATCATTTAAGAATTAGAATCCATTTAAAATTATTCTCCTAAAAGCTAGCATTAAATTAGTCTAATAGTTATTCCAATCATTGATAACGTCTTTACTTTAGTAACATCTATCTGATGAAAAAATTGGCCCATCAAAAAAAACGACTTATTTTGGATTATCCTTTTAACTCAAAATACTATGTTTTAAAATCAAAAGACTTAATAAATCAAAAACCTATCACTAAACGTATTAGTGTAAAAACAAAAATATTTAGTATTGAAGGGATTTAGAAATATCCTAACAATGATTATCTACTAAAATCAAGTTTTCATCCACTTAAGAAAAGATTAAATTAAAATTTATAATAAAATATGTGCTAGCTGTTTTATATTTAATTTCATATTTCAATAATTAACAAACTTTAATGAAAAAATTAGTCCTTATAATAGCGGGTTTTTACTTTTTATGCCCATTCGCTCATGCGCAAGAAATCAATAAAAGAGACCCATTAATCAATAAATATATTCAAGAAGTTTCTTCGGATACTCTTAAAAAATATGTACAAACATTGGTAGGGTTTGGAACTAGAAGTACTTTAAGTACCAGCCAAATTCCAAATAAAGGAATAGGTGCCTCAAGAAAGTGGGTTTTAGCCAAATTCAATGAATTTGCCAAAAAATCAAACGGAAGAATGTCATCCTATATAGATAAGTGGACATTGGAACCAGATGGCAAAAGAATTGATGAAAAAATTGAAATGGAAAATGTTATGGCTGTTTTAAAAGGAACTGACCCTAGCGATAACAGAATCTTTATGGTAAGTGGGCATATTGATAGCAGGGTTACAGACGTGATGAATAGAACCTCAGATGCCCCCGGAGCAAATGATGACGGAAGTGGTACCGTGGCAGTCATTGAATTAGCTCGAATTCTGGCTTCATCCAACTTTCCGGCAACTATCATTTTTACAGTTTTTAGCGGTGAAGAACAAGGGCTTTTAGGTGCGTCCTACTTAGCCAAAAAAGCCAAAGCTGAAAACTGGAATATCGTGGCTTTGCTTAACAACGATATTATGGGAAGCAATAATGCCAACGAAACTAATATCATTGATAATACCAGAGTTAGAGTTTTTAGTGAAGGAATACCCGCATTTGAAACAGACAAAAAAGTGGGAGCTATCCGTCAATTTGGCTATGAAGCAGACGGTGCAGCCAGACAAGTAGCCCGATATGTGAAAGAAATTGGAGAACGCTATGTAGATAATTTAGAAGTGGTAATGATATACCGAAACGACAGATTTTTAAGAGGAGGAGACCACACCCCATTTGTGGGCGAAGGTTTTGCGTCTGTAAGAATTTCAGAAATGAATGAAAACTTTCTACATCAACACCAAGATTTAAGAATTGAAAACGGCGTGGAATATGGCGATTTAACCAAATTTATGGATTTTGAATATCTTAGAAAAAACGTTGCGGTAAACTTGGCTTGTTTAGCAAATTTAGCATTGGCTCCGGCAGTACCTGAAGATGTTATGATAGATGTGCAAGGCTTGGGAAATGCAACAAACTTACATTGGTCTGCTCCAAAAATAGGAAAACCCGCAGGATATTATGTGTTAATGCGAGAAACCCACCAATCATTTTGGCAAAAGAAGTTTTATACAGAGAGCCTAAGTTTAAAGTTGCCGTATTCGAAAGACAATTACATTTTTGCAGTGCAAGCTGTTAGCGATGCTGGACATGAAAGTTTAGCCATTCTGCCTAGAGTAAATGTAAGAAGGAACTAATTTTGGTAAGATTATCTGATTGAAAATTTAAAATAATGTAAAACGCAGATTGAATTTTTCTTCAATCTGCGTTTTATTTTAAAAGAACCTTAAATTTTAGGCCCTGCATTACTAATTGCAGCCGAACTTCCTTCCTCAAATTTCTTAAAGTTTTCTACAAAAAGGCCTGCCAAATGCTTTGCCGCTTTTTGATACTCACCTTTATCAGACCATGTATTGGAGGGAATCAACAAATCAGAAGGCACTTCAGGAACTTCAATTGGAATCTCAAATCCAAATAGTTCATCCTGAATAGTTTTAACATCTGTAAGCTTTCCTGAATGTATGGCATGAATAATAGCTCGCGTGTATTTCAACTTTATTCTGCTTCCAACCCCATAAGCACCACCTATCCAACCCGTATTTACTAACCAGACTTGGGTGCCGTGCTTATTGATTTTTTGAGCCAAAAGTTCAGCATATTTACTTGGATGCCAAACCATAAAAGCTGCTCCAAAACAGGCCGAAAAAGTGGCTTGAGGCTCCGTAACACCCATTTCCGTACCCGCCACTTTGGCAGTATAACCACTTATAAAGTGGTACATACTTTGCTCTGGAGTAAGTTTAGAAATAGGAGGCAAAACACCATAAGCATCTGCAGTAAGAAAAATAATATGGTTTGGATGGCCACCAATACAAGGAATTTGAGCATTTGGGATATATTCAATTGGATAAGCCGCCCTGGTATTTTCAGTTATACTATTATCCGAATAATCTACTTCGCTGGTTATAGGATTTATCACCACATTTTCTAGTACAGTACCAAATTTAATAGCATTAAAAATTTCTGGCTCCTTTTCTGCAGATAAATCAATTGCTTTTGCATAACAACCTCCTTCA
>DAIQBE010000364.1:0-4278 GCA_036781325.1 Leadbetterella sp.
TTTTTTTCGAAATTCAAAAAGATAATCTTTATCAAGAAATTCGGTGAAAAAGGAATTTAAAATAATTGTAAACCAAAAATATAAGTATCAAGCTACCAATAAAAACATTGGATACCTCTAAACTTAAAATTGGAAAGCATACGTTAAATTTTAATATCCTTATTTAATTTATCCTAAAATTATGCACAAGCGAAAGCAAACTGGCTATAAATACATACCATTCCAATCTATTTTTTTTATAGTCCTATTGCTCCTTGGCTTCGGGCTTTCGAGTTTTGTTAGCGAATCGAATGTCGAAAGCAATTCTAATTGGCTCTGGCATTTTTTTGGGCGACTCCATCCCCTCATCGTTCATTTTCCTTTAAGCATTTTGTTGTTTATAGCCGCCTTAGAGCTATATACCATCCGAAATTTCAAATCAAATTTTAGGACCGCCATTACTATAGGCTTGTATATATCTGCTTTTTCGGCTATCGTTTCTGTACTATTTGGGCTCTTATTGGCACACTACGATGACATTACTGGCGATACACTCGACAAGCATAAAGTATCGGGATTTATTACCGCTGGCTTATGCATGGGCAGTGCATTTTTATCTTGGCTTATCACACAAAAAAATCGGGTTGCTCTGATTCCAGTATATCGTTTTTGTTTATTTACAGCCGCTATTGGCATTGCTTTAACCGGTCATTTTGGCGGAAGCCTTACGCATGGAGAAGATTATTTAACCGAAACTTCGCCTTTTAAAAACAAAGCTGCCGTATCCAATCCGGCCATGCTTTTGGCCTATCAGTCCGACTCCGTAAATTTAAGTGCTGAAAATCAGCTGAAATTAGTGGGGCAAGTTCGGGCCATATTTGCACATAACTGCTATAAATGCCATAGCTCCAACAAGCAAGAAGGCAAATTGCGCTTAGACCAAAAAGATTTTGTCTATGCAGGAGGAAAAAATGGAAAAGTAATAATTTTGGGGAATCCAGAAAAAAGTGAGCTAGTAAGACGAGTTTCATTGCCCAAAGGCCATAAAGAAGCCATGCCCGGAAAAGGAAATCCTTTAAAAGCCGAAGAAATTGAATTGATACGATTTTGGATAAAAAAAGGAGCTCCATGGCCTGCAAATTCTGTTCAACCCAACTTGTTTAGAGTAGCAAAAATGGAGCCACGTAAGCCCGATTTCCCTAAAGATAGGGGAGGCTTTGAAAATCCAATAGACGTTTGGGTAAACAGCTATTTTAATAAAAATAAAATTCCTTGGCAAAAACCCGTGGAGGATAGAATCTACCTAAAAAGAGTATATTTAGATATCATAGGCTTGCTGCCAAGCCCCGAAGAGATGGAAGCTTTTTCTAAAGATACACATCCGGATAAGAAATCGGTACTCGTTAGAAAACTATTGAACAGGAAAGAAGATTATACGCAAAATTGGTTGACATTTTGGAACGATATATTACGCAATGATTATTCGGGTACTGGCTTTATTACCAATGGTCGATATAAAATTACCGATTGGCTCTACACCTCTCTTAAATATAATAAACCCTACAATGTATTTGTGAAGGAGCTTTTAAACCCCAACGAACATTCGAAGGGATTTATAAGTGGCATTCAATGGCGAGGTACTATTAATGCCAGTCAAAGGGTAGAAATGCAAGCCGCTCAAAACGTGAGTCAGGTGCTTTTGGGCTTGAATTTAAAGTGTGCTTCTTGCCACGATAGTTTTATAAGCGACTGGAAATTAACCGATGCCTATGCGTTTGCTAATATTTTTTCGGAAGATCGCCTGGAAATAAACCGATGCGACAAGCCCACCGGAAAATATGCCGATACTAAATTGCTTTGGCAGAATTTTGGTGCTATAGATAGCACAGCTACCAGAGCTAAAAAGTTGGAGCAAATGGCAAATGCCTTGGTGCAGCCTACCAACGGCAGAATGTACCGGACCCTTGTGAACCGCATTTGGAAACAACTGATGGGTCGCGGAATAGTAGAACCCGTAGACGAAATGGACAATGAGCCTTGGTCACAGGATTTATTAGACTGGCTGGCGGTAGATTTTGTAGAAAAAAAATACGACATCAAAGAGCTTATTTATTTAATAGCCACTTCCAATATTTATCAAGCGGCATCCAGTACCTATCCCAATCAAAATGCCTTGTTTACCAATACGTATCGTTTTTCGGGAATGACCAGACGCCGAATTTCTGCCGAACAGTTTTCTGATGCAGTAAGCCAAGTAATTACCCCGATTTTTGAATTAGAGGACGTCAAATATAAAATTGGAGATGAAAAAAAGGGGAACTATCCTGAGATGATTTTTCCGAGGGCCTCATTAGTAGCAAACAACCGTTTTTTAACCGCTCTTGGTCGCCCTAATAGAGAAGTGGTAATTACGAGTCGCGACTCGCAAGCCAATCTTTTACAGGCTTTGGAGCTTTCTAATGGCGAAAAACTTAATTTAGTATTGAAAAGAGGGGCAGAGCAGTGGCAAAAGAAGTTTACGTCTAGCACCGCTTTAGTTTCAGAATTATATAAAAGAGCATTGGGTAGAAGCCCATCGGCAAAAGAGTTGAATATAGCCTTGGAGCTTCTTGGCAAAACACCCAAAGCAGAGCAAATTCAAGACTTATTTTGGGCTATTTTGTTGTTGCCAGAATTTCAGCTTATTTACTAAAACCCTGTTTGATTTGGGAAGAAATATGCCCATTAAAATCAAAGAAAAGATGTAAACCGAGCAGTTTTTATATGAATTTTTGAGTCTATCATTCGAAATCAATTTCTAATTAAAAAAAGAATGGAAAAATATTGGAATAGAAGAACGTTTTTAGAAAAAAGTGCCGCTGCCATTTCTACCATGGCCATGGCCTCACCCATAGCGAGTTTCTTAAGTTCTTGTGGAGCTAAAAATGCAGCCACTGCTGATTCTGTGATCTTGCTTTTTATGTCGGGTGGCATGGCACATACCGAAACTTTTGACCCCAAAAAATATACTCCATTCAAAACAGGCATGCAATCTGACTCGGTTTTGAGCACGTTTAAGTCGATGCCCACCGCCATAGATGGCGTTCATTTTTCTGAGGGGCTTCAAAACATTGGAAAGGTTATGGATAAAGGCACGGTGATTCGTTCCTATGTGGCCGCAGATTTAGGACATATTTTGCATACCCGTCATCAATACAACTGGCATACGTGTTATGAACCTCCGCAATCGGTGGTGGTGCCGCATATTGGCTCTTGGATTGCGAAAGAATTAGGGCCAAAAAATCCGGTTATTCCGCCGTTTATAAATATTGGGCAGCGTTTTGATGTAGGAGAAGGGGAGGAGCTGAAGGCTTTTCATAGTGCTGGTTTTTTAGGAAGCGAGTATGGGCCTTTTCTGATTCCAGATCCTACGGCAGGGCTGGATAGTGTAAGGCCACCCATCGGGATGTCGCTAAAGCGTTTCGAAAGTAGAAACCAGCTGTATGAAAAGCTAGTTAAAGAGTCGGCCATGGGAGATTTTGGGAGTGATTACCAAAAAGAATCTTTGAAACGTTCTATGGAGCAAGCCTATATTCTTTTGAATTCGCCCGAGGCCAAAGCCTTTGACTTGAGTTTAGAGAAGAAAGAAAAATATGATATATATAATACGGGTAAGTTTGGTTTAGGCTGTCTAATGGCCAAAAGATTAGTGGAGCAAGGGGCCAGATACATTACGGTAACCACCGAATATGTGCCTTTTGAAGGCTGGGATACCCACGAAAATGGGCATACCCGATTGGTAAACATGAAAAAAATGATTGACGCACCCATAGCCCAATTGGTAAAAGATCTAGATGAAAGCGGAAGATTAGATAAAACGTTAATAATTGTAGCTACCGAATTTAGTCGTGATATTTTAATGGAAGGCCGGCCCGACCTCAGAGTGCTAGATCAAGTACAACAGCCCGATGTTATCAACGAATTGAAACATTACGGCATGCACAGGCACTTCACAGATGGCTGCTCTATGCTCATGTTTGGTGGAGGAATTAAGGAGGGAAACACGTTTGGTAAAACTTCAGACGAGCGCCCTTGCAAAACCATAGAAAATCCAATTAAAATTGCGGAGGTTCACCAAACCATCTATCATGCTTTAGGCATAGCTCCAGACACAAATTATGAAATAGAAAAACGACCTTTCTATACCACTCCAGACGGAAAAGGAAAAGTGGAAAAAGGTTTATTAGCGTAAAATTGGTTTTGGAGAAATTCGCCTAAAATTCAAAGTACTTGATTTCGGAAACAGCGAATAAATTAATA
>DAIQBE010000365.1:0-4268 GCA_036781325.1 Leadbetterella sp.
CACCAATAAGAATGAAAGGGTATAACTTCTAGCAATATGACTTTGAGCTATATTCAATGGCTCAATTGTTAAAAAAAAAGCAGAAAAAAGGGCAGAATTTTCAGATTTAAAAACTCGCTTTACAAGAAAAAAAACCAAGACAATCGTCAACAAATTAAAAATGATACTTGGAAATCTAATCGTAAAATCTTGATTACCAAATACTTTCATCCAAGGATGTAAAATGGCATTGTAAATTATATGAGTCCCAAAATCTGAGTGGGCTATAGCTTCAAAATAATCGTTAATACTTTTATCAGTCCAAAAATCTGAAGGTGTAAAATACTTTTTTCCTGTTAATTCGGTTTGATTAAATGCTCCTACCCAAAAGCCGTTTGCATTTAACAATGTAAATTTTTCATCTGTAAATGGAGCTCTCTTATCTAAATTATATACTCTGAGCCAAAAAGCCAAAATAAGTAGGAATACTAATACTATTTTAGATTTCATTCTCCTATTTTCTTTTCGACAATATACCTTGGGCGTGCTTTTACTTCTTCATATATTTTTCCAATATATTCTCCAATGAGACCAATAGCAATCATATTAGATCCACTAAAAAAGGCCATAGGTAATACAATTGAAGTCCAGCCTGCAACTGTAAATCCTAAAAATTTACTGCTTATCACATATGCCCCAATGGACAAAGCCACTAAAAAATTTATTATCCCAAACCAAAGCACAAGTCGCATCGGAACTGTGGAAAAAGAAGTAACTCCATTCCAAGCAAAAACTACCATCTTTTTTAATGGATATTTGCTTTCACCAGCTTCTCTTTCTAATCTTTTATAAAAAACCTTTTCTGATTGAAAGCCGATGGCCGGAATAATCCCCCTTATAAACATATTCACTTCTCCAAACCTCTCAAATTCTTTCAAAACCTTATTGTCTATTAATCTAAAGTCAGCATGGTTAAAAACAACTGGCACCCCTAATTTTTGCATAATTTTATAAAAAGACTCTGCAGTAAATCGCTTAAAAAATGAATCTGAAGATCTGTCTTCTCTAACTCCATAAACTACAGCGGCCCCTTCATTATGTTTTTCTAACATTGATTCAATAGCATAAAAATCATCTTGAAGGTCTGCATCTATACTAATATAACAATCAAATTTGTCAACAAACTCAAATAATCCAGCTAATAAAGCATTTTGATGACCAAAATTTCTTGAAAGTTTAACTCCTAATACCTTGGCTTCATTTTTTGAAATCTCTTCAATTAACGGCCAGGTTGAATCTTTGCTTCCGTCATTCACATAGCAAATTTTACTATTTAAGCTAATTTTCCCTTCTAAAATCATTTTGTCATAATAACCACAAAGCTTACTGTTAGTAATCCTTAAAATTTCTTCTTCATTATAACAAGGAACAACCAAAAGGAGGCTTTTAGGCATAATTAATAGATTTTAAATTAACGGCTTTGCAAAGTTAATTACATTTTTACGATGGTAAACTCAACTCTTCGGTTTTTCTTTCTTGATTCTTCCGTAGCGTTTCCACCTAAAGGCTTATATGGGCCCCATGATTTAAATTTAATTCTGTCTTTTTCAATTTTATTATCTTGGATTAAATAGTTCTTTACTGCTTGCACTCTATCTTCAGCAAGTTTTATATTTAATAGCATATCTCCTTGATTATCAGTATGTCCCTCTAGAAGAATTTCCATATTTGGATTTTCTAACATTAAATTTTTGATCTTATTAAGTTCCTCAAACGATTCTTCTTTTATTTTAGCCTTCCCTTGATCAAAAAATAAATTATTTAAAATCATTCTCTGTCCCTTAACTAAAGGAAGCATTTCAAATATTTTCTTTAATTCTCTATATTTTTTTTCTTTAGATAAGTCAATCTCCTCTCTTATATCTCCATAACTTGCTAATTTAGCAACAATTAAATACTTATTTCCCGCATTAAGAATAGTTTTAAATTCAGAATTTTCCTCCTCAAAAGTCCAGACAATATTTTTGGTTGAATCTTTCAATTCTTTATCAGAAATTGCTTCTATGGAAATTTCAGGCTTCAATAACTTCTTAGTAATTTTATCAACAAATTGAAAATCATAAAGTAATACAATTTGAGGTTTTATGGATGGAAATAATCTAATTTTAAAAATGTCATCAGAGCCTATAGAATTTTTCAAAGAACTAAAATAAGCATAATCTCCAGAGGCGGGAATTGTAATGTAACCATCCCATTCTTGTGAATTAATTATTGGACCTAAATTAATGGGTTCAGACCAATTTGTCCATGTATCGTCAAGTCGCGTGCTTACATAAATATCAGCATCTCCGAAGCCAGGGTGACCATTTGAGTTAAAATATAATGTTTTATTATCTGCTGCTAAAAAGGGAGATCCTTCATTTCCTGCAGAGTTTATGGTAATCCCTAAGTTTATAGGTTTTGTGTATGCTCCATCCAATTTTTTAAATGAAACATAAATATCCTTATCTCCATAAGATTCTGTTCTTCTTAGACCCATCAACAAAAATGTCTCGTCAGAACTAATGGCATATTCTGTAACTGTTTTTTTTATCTTCAATTTCTCATCAAAAACTTCTAATGCTTGGAAATCGTTTATTTGTATTTGTTTTGGCAGTTCCCATTTTTTATTTTTCATTGTTGCTTTTGATAACCCAGCAACAAATTTTCCATTTGGTAAATAAACGTTTAAAACATAAAGGCTTTTTCCGTCTGCAGATATGGTAGCTGCAGCATTATTTGCAGCATTATTAATGGGTTCTCCAATATTAGTGGCTTTATCCCAGTCGCCACTTTTTGTTAATTTCGACATCCAAACATCTTGGGCTATCTCACTTAGCTTATCATTTTTATTTGAACTCTCTTTGCTATTTTCTGGATGATTAAGCCTAGTAAAATACATATTTTTACCATCTGGTGATACAATTGGGGCTACTTCTCCATATTTTGAATTAATATTTGGCCCCAAATTCTCCTTCTGCAAATCTTTGGGAATATTCTCAGCAATGTTTATTTTTGCAACAAAAGGAATTTCTGATTCAGAAATCCCAATAGCATCATATTCCTTCATCCCTTTATTTAAAGAATGTTCGATCAATAATTTGATGGCAACAATTGTTTGTGCTGTTTGTGGTATTATTATATTCCATAATCTACCACTTAACCGAGGTAATGCATCACGATTCTCATACAAGAGAACCTCTTGATTGTCTTCGGTATATCCAAAAATTCGAGCTATGGCCCCAGGATTAACAGCCTCTCCAATTACAATTTGCTTAATTCGAATTCCTTTTTCAAAACCAACTTTAATATAATCCTCCCCAGATCCAGACCCTGTTGGCCTCCAAGAACATGGCGAGCTAATAGTTTGAGGAAGTACATTTGGCTTACCAATTACTTGAATAGCTCTGTATTTAGGTGAATAAATTTCATCTACAGTTTCAGAAGATTTTTCTAACACTTTTGTAGCCCAAAGCACATCTTGGGCAAAAAGACGGAAGTTAAAACAAAAAAATAAAAGTAGTAAACTCTTAGTTTTCATTAAAAAAATTTATAACTAAAAAAATGAAGCTGAATATTTTTTTACAAATTTAATCCAAATTTTATAATTCTAGTAAATTAGAGAGAATAACAATTACCAACTTAAAGTGTTTGTGATTATTTTATCATCCTCCCCATTAAATTTATTTACATTCCTCAAGATTTTAAATAAAACGACAAAATCTAACTATTTTTATTAATTAGAAACTATTAATTTTTGGATTGTAATTAATTAAAGCATAACAATTAAAAGTTTATTATATTCTAAATTGAACAATTAATTCTTAAATTTGCACGATTTTAAAAAAATTAATAACAATAAAGATTGTTTTTTAAACCATGGTTGAAGATATTTTTGAAAAAGTTGCTAACAATTTAGGACCAATTGGTTCTCATGCTCACTATTCCCACCATTACTATTCATTTCCAAAATTATCAGGGGAGCTTGGCCCATACATGACTTTTAATGGGAAACGAATGCTTAATTGGTCCCTTAATAATTATTTAGGCCTAGCCAATCATCCTGAAGTAAGAGAAGCTGATACCAAAGCAACTATGGATTATGGTTTAGCTTATCCAATGGGAGCTCGAATGATGACAGGCAATACAGAAATGCATGAAGAATTTGAAAAACAGCTAGCTGAATATGTAAAAAAAGAAGATTCATTCTTACTAAACTATGGTTACCAAGGCGTAATGTCTGTGGTTGA
>DAIQBE010000366.1:0-4267 GCA_036781325.1 Leadbetterella sp.
GTAATAGCTAATCGTTATGCAGCGAGTATTTTTCCTGGCTTGATGCCTTTAGCTTCTAAACCTTGAAATAGTTTGTCATGAATATTGTTTGCTTCAAAATTTTCATTTGGAATTTCTGAAATTAGTTCAATTATTATGGGCATGGAGTTTTTAGCTAATTCGTCCCATCTTTTTTCAACTAATTCTTGATCAAAGCTTTTTATATCATGAAATAAGTAAGGAATGTCACTAGTTATTTCAGAAATAAAAGTTACTCTTTCTTTCATTAGTTTTATTAGTTTTAAGGCTATATCAGTGCTAAAGCCATCTTTTTCTAACTCTAACGCCAAAATTCCATCGTCAGTATTTCTTAAATAATGTTGATTATACCATTTTGCTTTAGTTACATCAAATCTAGCCCCAGCTTTATGGATACTTTCTAAAGAAAAAGCTTCAATTAATTCATCTATTGAATATATTTCTTGATCAGTTCCTGGGTTCCAACCCAAAAATGCTAAGAAATTAATGAGGGCATCCGGAAAATAACCATCTTCTTTAAAACCTCTTGATATTTCATTGGTTTGTGGGTCTTTCCACTCTAAAGGAAATATTGGGAAATTGCCTAATAATCCGTCTCTTTTACTTAGTTTTCCATTTCCTTCTGGTTTTAGTAATAAAGGCAAGTGTGCAAATTCTGGTGGATTCCATCCAAAAGCTTTATAAAGCAATATGTGAAGAGGGGCTGAAGGTAACCATTCTTCCCCACGTATCACGTGTGTGATTTGCATGAGGTGATCATCAACAATATTAGCCAAATGGTAAGTAGGCATGCCATCTGATTTCATCAGAATTTTATCATCAATAGTAGAAGAGTGTACAACAACCCAGTCTCTTACTAAATCCTTGAATCGGATTTCTTCTTTTAAAGGTACTTTTAAACGGATTACAAAAGGTTCGCCGTTAGAAATCTTTTCATTAACTTCCTCTTTGCTTAAAGTCAAGGAATTCTTCATTTGCATTCTAGTGACAGCATTATAAGAGACGTTGTCCACTTTTGCTTCTTCTAATGTTTTTCTTAGTTCGTCTAATTCTCCGGCAGTGTCAAATGCATAATATGCTTTTCCATTTTTTACAAGCTCATCCGCATATTTTGCGTAAATTTCTTTCCTTTCTGATTGTTTATAAGGACCAAATTGTCCACCCTTTTTTTGACCTTCATCTATTTTTATACCCACCCAATTCAATGCTTTCTCGATATATTCCTCTGCCCCCTCCACATAACGGGTTTGGTCAGTGTCTTCTATTCGCAAAATCATTGTTCCTCCCATTTTTTTTGCAAAAAGATAATTATATAATGCTGTTCTCACACCACCAATATGTAGTGGTCCAGTAGGACTAGGTGCGAATCGTACTCTTACGCTCATACTATTTTTTCGAATTTAAAAGATACAAAATTAAGCAAAATCAAGCATTTAAAAAAAACAGATAATAAGAAGGGTAAAAGGAATACTATTTTTTTGAAAAAATAATAAACAAAGAACTTCCAAAAGGAATTGAAAAAGTAAGTTTTGTCTCCAATCTAACAATGGAATAAAAAATGGAATTAAGAGCAGGATTAGGTAGGCTAACATCCGAAGTTACCTTCTGCCTATCTATTAATTTTAATTTGAGTTTTAGTTGTTGCAATACTCTTACAATAAGAATTATTGGAGAAAGCAAAAAACTCCAATATTCAGAATATTGGATTTTTAAATCATTTAGTTCCAAGTAATTTTCAAAATCCTTTAAAACAAATCTATTTTTTGAACCCACAGCAATGTCATGAGTGCCTTTGAAAATATTAAAGGCCTGATTGTTAGAAATTAATTTGCCATTATTTTTTAAAAGTTTGGAAAAATTTCTTAGAATTGATTTTATTTCATCTTCTTCGAATTGATACAATACATCATTGCAGATAATAACATCATACGTATTTTCTTCAAATACGCCATTTAAGGAGGTGATATCACATGTTTGTACATTTAGGCTTCGTTGTTTTGAAAAATGAACTGCATCAAAATTGAAGTCGAATCCTTCGCAATTCGTATACTCATTTTTTAATAATTTTAATAGCATTCCTCCAGTACCACAGCCAGCATCCAAAATTTTTAAGCTTCTATTTTTTCCAAAATTTTCTTTTAAAGCACGTAAGACTTTTTCATGAAGAATTTTATACCACCAAAGATGCTCTTCAACCTCAAACATCGCTTGATATTCCTTCGTATTTTTTAACATGTATTAATTTATCATTTCATTTTCGACCACTTTTATTTCAGGTTTATGGTATACCGTAGAATTAGCAGGTACACTCTTTGTCAGCCAAACATTACCTCCAATAATACTATTAGCCCCTATTATAGTTTCCCCTCCAAGAATAGTAGCTCCTGAGTATATTACCACGTTATCTTCAACAGTAGGATGTCTTTTTGTGTTAGCCATAGTTTTATCAACACTTAAAGCACCTAAAGTTACTCCTTGGTATATTTTTACATTTTTACCAATAATGGTTGTTTCCCCAATTACTACGCCTGTGCCGTGGTCAATAAAAAAACTTTCGGCAATTTCTGCTCCAGGATGAATGTCAATTCCTGTTTTGGAATGTGCAAATTCAGTTAGAATTCTGGGAATTAAATTTATTTTTAAATTATGTAAATGGTTTGCAATTCTATAAAAAGAAATCGCATAAAACCCTGGATATGCTCTAATGATTTCGAATTCGCTTTTAGCAGAAGGGTCACCATCGAAAATAGCTTGAACATCTGTATTTAATAATCTAAATATTTCAGGTATGGAAGCTATAAAACGGTTAGACTTTTCTTCGTTATCACAATCTTTACACTCATCTGTAGTATTTAAAATAAATTTTAGTTCATTTCCGAGATTCCAAAACTCACCTTCAATTTCATCAATCGATCTAAAAAAGTCTTTCGCTTGTTCAGGGAAAAGTAATCTAACCACTTTTATAGCCCAATTTGCAATATCTTTTGTTAATGGAACAGACTCTGTAGTTTGGTGTTTTTGGTAAATTAACTTTAAAAAAGCTTGATTCATTTCTTTTAACATTTATATCATAACATAAATAAAAACAATGCCAGTTCATTTCTATTTATAAATATTTGAAAATTATTGACTTGTATTGTTTTTTTTAGCTAAAATTAAGCCAATCTTCTTTGAATTAAACTTGAAACTAAATTAAAAAAAACATCAGGTTTTAGAGTTCTCCAATTTTCAATTTGTAAAGTTCCACCATAATTAATATAATTATCCAATTTATATTTAGAAAATTCCTGTAATATAAATTCTCTAAAATTTATTGCAGCTATCCACCCATCTTCAAGTTCTTCAAACCACTCCTCATAATAGTCGTCGTCTCCACCGTGAAATTGGAAAATGTTTTCTCCTAATAAGATAAAGTGTTTAATTCCATTTTTCAAAAAATGGTCAATAACAAACCTTTTTAGGTACATTACATCATTGTGTAGTGTATCATTCCATTCACCGAAGACCTCTATAACTATATATTTTAAAGAATAGTTGGCCATTAATATCTTACAATACAAGGTTTCAGATCCAATCTCATCCCAATCTGGATGAATAAAATAACCATATACTGTATTTTCGTAATTTTGAATTGCCTCTTTTTCAAAAAATGGAGACTTTGGGTCCTCATAGGGCAAATAATGTTTCTGCCAATTAAAAAATGGCTCAATATCATGCATTTATTGTTGTCTCTTAAATTCTTTCACTATTTTTGAATCTGATTTTACATCATGCAAAAGATTCAATACAAATATAGACCTGAAAATTTAAGTGTTTCAGAACCTACCAAATTTAATTATGAAAATTTAGGAGAAGAAGAAATGCTCTTAAATCTAGGTCCTCAACATCCTTCTACTCATGGAGTGTTGCGATTTGAGGTGGTTTCTGATGGAGAACTAATCAAACAAGTGGTGCCTCATCTAGGGTATTTACACAGATGTTTTGAAAAACATGCAGAATCTCTTCCCTTTAATCAAATTATTCCTTTTGTTGATAGGCTAGATTATGTAGGAGCAATGAACTCTGAACATGCATTTGCAATGGGCGTGGAAAAAATGTTAGGAATAGAAAACACTTTACCCAAAAGAATCGAATATATTAGAGTTTTAGTGGCCGAATTAAATCGAATTGCTGCACATTTTATTGCCATAGGAACCTATGCATTAGATGTCGGGGCTCAAACCCCATTTCTTTGGGTAATTAGAGATCG
>DAIQBE010000367.1:0-4266 GCA_036781325.1 Leadbetterella sp.
TATAAGTTTATCTTTCAATTCGTTCTGATAGGCTCCGTCAATTTCTGGATTTAAAAAGTTATTAGATGCAATTATGCCAGCCAATGATGTACCTAAAGATTTTATTTTAGGCATTATGACGGCTTTGTTTGCACCTTCAGCTTTTTGGTATTCTAATCGTAATTGTTCTTTTTCTTTCTCCGTTTTAGCAACTTGGAATTTGCTTTCTATATCTGCTCTAAGCTTAGAAAATTGCTGCATACTAACCATTATTTCATTAAATTTGTCCATGTTTGTAGCGCCTTCAATTTTAAAAGTTGCTGCTTTGTCAGGAGTAGATGAGCCATCGGCTGTCACAATTAGCGACTCTCCGCCGTCTAATATTAATCCTATTACTTGCTCATTTGCAATGTTCAATTGGTAAATACCAGCTTCGGGTATTGTGGTGGAGAATTTATAGGTGTTAGCTGTTATAGTTACACTGTCTATTTTTGTTCCAATATTCCTCTCATTCATGCGTTCTAGGTATACTTTTCCGCTTACATTATTATTTATTTTCCCAGTAATATTTAATGTAAGGACTTTATTACCAACTTGAGAATTGCAAGCCATACAAAACCCTAAAAAGAAAAGGAAGAGCAGTTTTTTTCTCATTTATTTTTATTAATTTAATTTTTCTGATAAAATTTTATTTACAATTTTCGGGTCAGCTGCTCCTTTAGATTTTTTCATAACTTCTCCAACGAACATTCCAATGAGTCCCTTTTTTCCTTTTTTATACTCAATTACTTTTTCGTTGTTTTCAAGTATCACTTCTGATATCCAATTTTCTAAAGCATTTTCATCTTTTTGTTGTATAAGATTATTAGACAAGGCTAATGATAATATGTTTTCATTAGGCGTGGTAATTAACAAATTCATTAACGTTTGCGCGGCTGAATTACTAATTTCACCATTATCCACTGCTGATATCAGTTCTGCCAATTTCTTAGGTTTTACTGGAAAGTCATCTATGCCTTTATTATTTTCGTTAAGATATCCTTTTATGTTAGAAACTATCCAATTGGAAATTGATTTATTATTCAACGAATATTGACTGGCCTCTAAAAAATAATCGGAATAACTTTTATCTTCTGTGAGGATAAAGGCGTGCTCGTCCAAAATACCTAATTCTTTTGTGAAAGTTTCAAAAAGCTGATTTGGTAATTTAGGCATTTTGTCTTTTACCTCTTTAAGTTTTTCATCTGATATTATTATCGGCGTCAGATCCGGTTCTGGGAAATAACGATAATCATTCATTGTTTCTTTTAATCTCATACTATAAGTTTTTCCACTATCTGGGTCAAAACTTCTAGTTTCTTGAATTATGTTTCCTCCATTTTCAAGAACTTCTTTTTGTCGCATAATTTCATATTCTGCGGCTTTTTGGAGATTTTTAATAGAATTCATATTTTTTATCTCCACTTTTGTTCCCAACTCTTGTATCCCTTTAGGCTTAATGGAAACATTCAAATCTGCCCTAAGAGAGCCTTCCTCCATATTTCCATCACTAACCCCAAGAAATCTTACCATTTTTCTAACCTCAGCTAAAAAAGCAGCTGCTTGTTCAGGGCTGGTCATGCAAGGCTCAGTTACCAATTCAAGTAGGGGAGTACCGGCTCTGTTATAATCTAATAATGTATTTTTTGGGTCAATGTCATGAATAGACTTGCCCGCATCTTCTTCTAAATGAATATGATTGAGCATTACACTATTCTCAGAAAAATCTTTCCCTTTTTTAATTTTGAATTTCACTTCTCCACCTACACAAATAGGAAATTTATCTTGAGATATTTGATAGCCTTTTGGTAAATCAGGATAAAAATAATTTTTTCTATCAAAATAATTGTATTGGTTTATTTTACAATCGAAAGCCAGACCTAAAATAATTGCATACTCAACTGCCTTTTTATTTATTTTTGGCAGCACCCCAGGATGAGCCAGCGTAATTACACTGATGTGTGTATTAGGGTCTTTTCCGAATTCATTGGAATCAGAGGCAAATATTTTACTTGCAGTTGCCAACTGGCAATGCACTTCTAATCCTATGACAACATCAAACTCCATTACTGTAAAATTTTCACAAAAATAATGCTTTTTTTCTTATTTTTTGATTCATTATTGAGTTTTCAAATCAATTAAGAATTAGGCCTTTTATTCTTTAATGATTACTGTTTTTTTATGGTTCGGATAAAAACTATAAATTAAATAAAAAAGCCAAATCTTATGATTTGGCTTTCATTATATATCTTAGATATTATTAATATTCCCAAAGGTTATTTTCAAATTCCATCAACTCATATTCTAGTTGTTGCGATTTAAGCAAAGCTTCATTTGGAGATTTATATACTTGGTCTAGATATTTATTTAAAGCATTTGATTTTTTAATAATCCTTCCATTAAATAATCTGAGCTCAAACGCATCTGCTAAGTTTTTATGTTGAGCTGTATTGGCAGCATTGTACCAAATGCAATTTGGATTTAGTCTAAAATAGGATTCCAATTCTTTGTATTTAAAAGAAGCTAAAACTTTTTCAAGGCCGTCACTTGAGCCTTCTGCTGGTATTTTAACAGTAATAGATTGAATATCAAAATATTGTCTTGACCTTTGCTTGTCAAAAATCCAATCTTCTTTTATTTCAATTATGTAGAATTCATTGGCAAACATTTCATATCCATCAGAGGCTGCCGCAACAGTATTTGTTTTTGTTGATGCACTTTCCTGTGAAGTGGACTCTTTTTTTGGAGTAGCGGCTCCACCACCTCCCCAACCATCGTCTTCGGAATTCTCGGCACCAAATCCAGCCTCAATTTCTTCTTTAGAAAGTCCACCACCTTCAAATTTTTTATAAAGACGTTTGGTAAAGTCTTCTAGGGTGATTTTTTGAGTTAAAGAATCATTGTCAAATGGCTCAAGTACTCCTGCTTTTACTCCATCTATCAAATGTTTTGTGATTTCATTTCCTTTTGAAAACAAAGGTTGATTTTGTTTCTCATTTAAATCTAATCTTCTCCAAAGCGTAAGTTTATACATTACGTTTGACTCATGAATAGGACGTAGCGATAATGGATTAATTCCATTGTCTGATTTTTCTTGTGCTAAAGACACATTAGAAACGGCTATAGCCGACACAAGTGCTGTTAAAATGCTTAATTTTTTCATTGATCCAATTATTTATTTTATTATCTTAAAGGAACTGTAATACTAAAATCCCCAACGCTAACTTCTTCTATTTCACCTTTAAAGTTTCTTCTTTCTACTTTATTAACTACTATTAAATATCTATCTCCCGCTTCCGCTTGAGCGGCCAATGTACCCACATTTACGGGTCCTGATTGATTTTTTAAACTTCCTTTTGGTCGAGTTCCACTTGCCAAAAAGACATCATAATTTGCTATTCTAAATTGAGCATCTTCAGGGTTAGTGGCTTTAAAGTCTTCATCTGCCACTGCAGTAACAGAAATAAGTCTAACAGAAGATGCCGGTAATCCACGTTTTATTACATCGTCAGTTACTTTTGAATTGTTTACTGAAGCCACTAATGTGGGTTTTGGAACTCTTCTAACTGTAAACGGAAACGTTTCTAATAAAATGCCATCATTATTCACACTCATAGCTACTTTAGCAGAAGTAGGAACAATAGTTACTTTTCCTCCTCCTCCTGGTATAAACTCACCTCCAGAACCAGAGAAAGTAGGCTTGAATAGGCTTCCTAAGCCTGGAGAAGAAGTCTGCAGTCTATTTGCACATCTTAAATATAAGGCGGGCATCGAGGAAGACATAATTTGCACGGATGGCTTTAATATGGTATATTCTTCTGTTTGATTTACAGTTTCCATGGTACCATCAGGCTTTGGATAGGAAATAGAGGCTGTATAGCTTCTTTTTAGCTGTCCATTTGCATCAAAAGCCCCACCTTGAGTTCTAACTTCGTAGGTTCCTTTTCCTTCTTTAACTGGTAATCCTGATCCATTTATGCTAATTCTAGGTACAATAGCACTTGAATACGCTCCAATAGCGATATCTGCTTTATACACTTGTCCAGCAACTACCGTTCTAGCATCAGGTATTACAACTGCAAATATTTTGTCAAACTTAATTTCTTTTGCTCCAACTTGAGAAGCTAAATAATCAAGTATTTCAGATTCATATCTTCTAATATCCGATTGTTTTTGACTTAAACCTGCTAAAGCGGCAGGTACTGGAGTTTGAGCAAATAACAATTCAGAAAAATCTTTACTTTTTGT
>DAIQBE010000368.1:0-4262 GCA_036781325.1 Leadbetterella sp.
CAAAATAAAGGAATAGAATTAGAACTAACTACAAGAAATTTATCTACTAAAAACTTTAAATGGACCACCTCAGCAAACTTTTCTCACACAAAAAACAAAATTTTAGAATTAGGTAATGAGGCCTATTTATTAAATCAAGGAGAGCGAACGGAAGTATATCAAAATAAAGTGGGGGATCCATTAATTCAATATTTTGGATATAAAACGGATGGGGTTTGGCTTTCTCAAGCAGATGTGGATAAAGCGAAAACCGATGGAATTAAAAGTTCTTTAACCAACTATTTTGTGCCTGGGGGTTTAAAATTAATAGATATTAACAACGATAAAATTATTGATAATAATGATAGAACAGTTATTGGAAACCCCTATCCAGATTTTACTTGGGGAATTACCAATTCTTTTACATTTAAAGCTTTCGACCTTAGTTTTTCATTACAAGGTGTACAAGGTGGAACTTTAATAAATGGTGATCCAAATTACAATGAAGCGAAACAGAAAAACAGAGCCTATAATGCCAATCGATGGTTGAGTTCAATGTTCCCAGGGGACGGCAAAACGCCTTATAATACGAATGGATTTAACTGGCTGCTAACAGACTATGTAGTAGAGGACGCATCATACCTTACTTTAAGAGACATTAATTTTGGATATAAATTGCCATCAAAAATTGCAAAATCAATCGGTATGAATTCTACAAGACTTTACTTTTCTGGGCAAAATCTTTATTTTAAAACAGCGAAGGGATATCGAGGTTTAAACCCAGAAGGCCGTTTTTCTAATGGAGCTTATGGATCTTCTTTAATCGATGGATATCAAAGAGGAAGTTTCCCTATTCCTAAGACATTTATTATGGGTATTGACATTAATTTTTAATTTAAAAAAGCGCAATAATGAAAGCAATAAAATATAGCCTTCTTTTCTCATTTATTGGTTTAAGTAGTTGTAACGACACAATAGACCTTTACCCTCAATCAAATCTTAACGCGAGTACTTTTTATTCCAATCAATCAGAATTGAATAGTGCGTTAATAGGCTGTTATAGTGGCATGCAAAAAGCTTTAATTGAAGAATGGACACTTACAGAACTTCGAAGCGACAACTCAGTAATGGGGGCCACTGGAAGTAGCTCAACAGTAAATCGGGACTTGACAGAATTAGATATGCTTTATCCAAGTACCTCGCATGCTGGTAATTATAATTATTGGCTAGCCACATATTTTAATATACGAAACACAAATTTAGTTTTAGATGCTTTAGGAGCAAATTATTCCGCTTCATCTGGAGCTATGACATTTGAGGATATTAAAATTCCAATATCAGATGCTATTCGTAAAAAGTTATCTGCCGAAGCTTCGTTTATAAGAGCATATCATTATTTTAACATGGTACGATTATATGGTGATTTGTTTTTAGCTCATGAGCCAATAACTCCACAAGAAGCAAAAGCTATAAATCGAGTACCAAAGGAGGAAATTTATAAACTAATAATAGCAGATTTGCAAAATGCAGCAGCAAATGCCAGCACAGTGAAATTTGCTCAAATTGCAGCAGCAGATTTAGGCCGCGCCAATTCATGGTCTGCAAAGGCACTTTTGGCTAAAGTTTATCTTACTCTTAATAAAAAATCAGAAGCGGCAATTTTATTGCAAGATATAATTTTAAATAGTGGATATAGTTTAAATCCTTCTTATGCAAATATTTTTTCCACAGCCACTGAAATGAGTTCAGAGATTTTATTTGCTGTAAGATACAGAGCAGGTGGACTTGGTTTAGGCTCTCAGTTTTCTAATCTTTTTGCTCCATTAAATAGTGGAGCTGCCGTAGCAAATGGTGATGGAAGTGGATACAATTTTCCAACTAGCGAGCTCAATAACTTATATACAGCAGCCGACGCTAGGAAATCAGTGAATATTGGGGTTTATGGCACTGGAACCACAGCAAGGCTATATCCCAAAAAGCATATTTCAGTTATGGTAGTTGCTAAAGATTCAGAAAGTGATTGGCCAGTAATTAGATATTCGGATGTGCTGTTATTGTTGGCGGAGGCCCAAGGAAATACGGCATCAAGTTTAACATTAATTAACCAAGTAAGAAAAAGAGCTGGTTTGACAGATATTACCGCTGACAAAGTAAATACAACATTCACTTATGAAAAAGCACTTTCTGATGAAAGAAGATTAGAATTTGCTTTTGAAAATCATCGGTTTTTTGATTTGTTGCGTTTTAATACCACATTTTCTACGATTACAGCGGAACAAACTTTAAAGGATCATTTTGCTTTGATGTACCCAACTCACTATATTACTTATGCTCAGCCAAGACTGTCAGTAACTGACCTTCAAGGAAATGCAAACGCAAATAGATTAATTTTACCTATTCCTCAAAGGGAAATTGACAATAATACTCAAATTACTATTTCTCAAAATGCTGGGTATTAATCACATAATATGAAACAATTATTTATTTTTCAAGTCTAAAAATTAAATGTCAGTTGTTAATATTTTCAGCTGACATTTTTTATTAACACATTTTTTACATTTCAAATTTTATAAATGAAAATCAAATTTTGTCTCTTTGTCCTTTACATACTTTTTTGTAATAAAGAAAGTTTGGCCCAGCAAAAATCTAATATACTCTTCATTGCAGTTGATGATTTCAAACCTATTGCAGGATGTTATGGAAACACACAAATAAAAACTCCTAACATCGACCGTCTAGCCAAAATGGGGACGGTCTTTATGAGTAATTATTGTCAACAAGCGGTTTGTGGTCCAACTCGGGCTAGTTTGATGACAGGTAAGCGGCCAGATTATACAAAGATTTGGGATTTAAAAACTCAAATGCGTGATATGAATCCTAATATCATAACCCTTCCTCAATATTTAATTTCACAAGGCTATGCAACTTCAGGTGTTGGAAAGATTTTTCATCCCTCTAGTGCCTTAAAAAGAGTAGATCCTGTATCATGGAGTGTTCCTTATATTTTAGAGCAAGCAAGTGATTACGCCAATGGCTTAGGAAAACCTGGGAATAGCCAATATCAAAGCGCTGTTACTAAAGCAATTTTTGATAAAAAAGTAGTCAAGCCAAAAAATGAAGATACTGATGACGAAAATCCAAGCAGCACAAAAGGCCCATCATTTGAGAATATTGATGTACCTGATCATGCTTATACGGATGGAGTAGATGCCTTATTAGCAAAAAAGCAATTAATAAAGTTTTCGAAAAACAAACAATCGTATTTTATGGCAGTTGGCTTTCATAAGCCTCATTTACCATTTGTTGCCCCAAAAAAATATTGGGATTTATACAAAACTGAAGATATGCCATTGGCTACCTTTCAAGATCATTCAAAAAATGGAGTTGAAATTGCATATCATCGCTCCGGAGAGTTAAGAAATTATATTGATATTCCTGAATTTGCAACTTATAATGAAGAGGGAGGCTTACACGTAAATATTGAAAAAAATAAGCAAAAGGCATTGATACATGGCTATTACGCAGCTGTTTCTTTTATGGATGCTCAAGTAGGGGTTTTATTAAAAACTTTAGACTCATTGGGAACATTAAATAATACGATAATTGTTCTCTGGGGTGACCACGGCTGGCATTTAGGCGACCATGATCTTTGGGAAAAGCACACCAATTTTGAACAGGCTACTCGGGCGCCTTTAATCATTACAGCACCTGGGATAAAACCAGGCAAAACCAGCTCCCTTTCTGAGCATGTTGATATTTTCCCAACTATATGTGATTTGGCTGGGGCTCCAGTTCCTTCATTTTTGGATGGAAAAAGCTTGAAGCCATTAATGGTAAATAGCAAAGCTAAAGTAAAAGAATTTTCAGTAAGTCAATATCCCCGAAAACTTAAAAAGGAAGAACAAAAAAGGATGGGATATACCTCTAACAAATTGATGGGATATGCATTGCGGACTGAAAAATATCGCTATGTTTTGTGGATGAATGATTATACAAGTAAAGAACCGTTTTCAAATAAAAAAGTATATGCAAGCGAATTGTACGATTATGACAAAGATCCATTGGAAAAAGAGAATGTTGTAAATGACAAAAAATATTCGGCTATTAAGAAAGAGTTAAATGAAAAGATGATGGTATTTTTTAAATCGCAAACCCTTAATTAAAAAAGAAATTCAAGAAACTATTAAAAATAAATTGTTTTAGCTTTTTATCAAACATTTTTTAGTTCTAAAATATAATCCATTTGTTGCATTTAAAGCCATTTTATCTTGTCCAATCTCCAA
>DAIQBE010000369.1:0-4260 GCA_036781325.1 Leadbetterella sp.
AGGAAGAATTGATAATGAAGAACATATAGGGAAAGCCACAGTATTTGACTTAGAAAATGCATTAAAAGAATTATTGTTAAATAAGCCAGTTTCTATTTCTTCAACAAAAACCTTTGGTTGCTCTATAAAATGGAAATCGAAGATAGCGTGGAAAAATAAAGAAGTGGAGTCTTGGAAAACAGAAGAAGTAACTTTAGAAAAAGCTAATCTGGAAAAGATTAAGGAACTGGTGAAGAATACAAATGATAAATATAGATTAATTAATTTTTGGGCTTTATGGTGTGGCCCTTGTGTAACTGAATTTTCGAGTTTGATAGAATCTGATAAAATGTACAGAAACAGGGAATTTGATTTTGTTTCAATTTCACTAGATTCTGAAAAATCTACGCAAAAGGCTTTGCTATTTTTGAAAAAGAAGATGGCAAGCAATAAAAATTTTATTTTTTCCGATCAAGACAAATATGAGCTAATTGAAGCCACAGATACACAATGGCAAGGTGCATTGCCTTATACAATTTTAATAGATCCTGCTGGAAAAATAGTGTTTAGGCAAAGTGGAATTATTGATATTTTGGCATTAAGAAAGGCTATTGTTGATAAATTAGGTAGAGTTTACCCATAAAGCTATTTGCTATTTATCCAATCTAAGGTATAATTCAAAACCCGTTCTTTTCCTATTTCGTTATGAATTTCATGATACATGCCCTCCCAGCTTTCAAAAGTTACATCGCCTTTAAAATTATTTGCGAAAGCTTTGCTTGCTTCATAATTAGTGAGTTTGTCTTCAGAACCATGCATAATTAATACGGGTAAATCTGCAGTTGAAACATTTTTTTCAAGCCAATTTCCCCATTCTAATATTCCCATACCTACTTGCGCCGAAACTAAGTTATGTACTAAAGGATCATTTTTATAAGCTTCAATTATGGCTTGGTCGTGCGATAAGTATTTTAACTCTAAACCATTCTCTTGGGTTAAAGAAGGGAAAACAATTCTTCCAAATTTTCCTAAAATAATTTTCAAAAAAGGCACTTTAAAGCCAGGCTGAATGGCTGGTGCGGTGGCGATAATTCCACTTAGCGTAGGATTTTCTCTCAATAAGTAATTTAAAACCAAACTTCCACCCATACTGTGTCCATATAGAAAAACTCGTTTACTACTGGAGTGTTTTTTAGCCTCATTTATTAAAATAGTTATTTGTTCTAAATAATCTTCCATTTTATTGGAATGCCCTTTTTTTCCTTCGGTTTGGCCATGTCCAAAAGTATCTACAGCCATTACATCGTAGCCATTTTTATTGTAAAAGTTTGCAAAATGTTCATATCTTCCACTATGTTCGCCTAATCCATGTACCAATGCAATTATCCCTTTACTAGCATTTTCTGTTGGCCAAAAATTGAAAAACATTTTTCGCCCGTCTCTAAATGTTTCTAAATATTGTTTACTCTTCATTTTTTTTCCATTTAATATTACATCCCATACTTGGATATTGAATTTCTGAGACCATTTGTTCAGCAATTATAGCATTTAAAGCTCCTCTTATGTCACTTCCTGTTAGCGGTTTAGGTACTTCAACTCTTGGTCTTGAATCATCTAACCTTCCGCGATAAGCCAATTTTAAATTTTTATCAAATACATAAAAGTCTGGAGTGCAGGCTGCATCATAAGCTTTTGCAACTTCTTGGGTTTCATCATAAAGATATGGGAAATCATACCCAGCATTTTTGGCGAAATTTTTCATTTCTTCAGGCCCATCCTGTGGATAAGTAATAACGTCGTTAGAACTAATGGCTATTATTGAAACACTTTTCTCTCTATAATCTTTAGAAATTCGAATAATCTCTGGGTTTACATGAATTACATAGGGGCAGTGATTACAAATAAATAATATCATAGTGGCTTTCTTCCCTTTTAACTCATGCAAAGTCAAAATTTTATTAGAACATACATCTAAAAGTGTAAAATTAGGAGCCTCAGTTCCCAAGCTCATCATATTTGATTGCGTCAGAGCCATATTTAAATTCTAAGTGTTGAAACTTTTACAAATATATCTTATATAATTGGTAATTTTGCAGTCATTAAACCTAGAAAATTAGAAGATTGGTTAATAATTTTAAATTTATGTTTTGAGAAAATGATAGAAAAAAATTTATTTGAGATAGGTTTAAGCATTGTGTTTTTTGTGATAATGCTTATTTTAAGAGAAGTTTTTAGGTCAATAATTAGAAAGCACGCTAAGAAATTTGATTTAGATATTGGGCAAAAAAAGTATGCCTACAAGTTTTTTAATTTTGTTCTTTCCGTTGTTTTTTTTGTAATGCTTGGTATTATTTGGGATGTATCAGTTAAAGGATTATCCATTTATTTTGCTTCATTTTTTACGATTGTAGGCGTGGCATTATTTGCAAACTGGTCAATTTTAAGTAATTTAACATCCTCTGTAATATTGTTTTTTAATTTTCCTTTCAAAATAGGAAATGAAATTACCATAATGGACAAAGAGGATTCTGTGACAGGAGTTGTTATGGATATCACTTTTTTTTCAATTCAAATTAAAACATCGGAAGGTGATATTATTTCATATCCAAACAATATAGCTATTCAAAAACCAATAAAGCATCTTAAAACCAAATAATGAAGTTACCAGAAAGTTTCGAAGCCAGAATGAAAGAGGTTTTAGATGTTGAATATGAAGATTTTTCTAAATCCTTGTTCCAGAAACCAACCATTTCAATAAGATTAAACCCATTGAAGCACATAGATACATTTAATTTTGAAATAGGAGAAAGTGTAAAATGGGATGAAAGTGGGAAATATGTAAAAATTAATTCTGATTTTGCTGTAGACCCTAATTTTTATTCAGGATCTTATTTTGTTCAGGAAGCTTCTTCTATGTTTTTAACATATGCACTTAAACAAGTAATAGATTTTTCTAAACCATTAAAAGTGTTAGATTTATGTGCTGACCAAGGCATTCAAGCATCCTTGTTAGCCTCACTTTTAAAAAATAGTGATCTTTTAGTAATAAATGAATCTGCAAAAAGTAAAATTAAAAGCATTAAAGAAAATATTTTAAAATCTGGTTTTCCAAATTATCTAATTTCAAATCAAGATCCTGAAACTTTTTCTGACTTGGAGGGTTTTTTTGATGTGGTTTTAGTAAGTGCTCCATGTTCAGAAGAAAGTATGATAAGAAAAAATGGAGAATTTAAGAAAGATTGGTCGGAGGACCAAGTTGCGTTAAATGCAGCGAAACAAAAAAGAATTTTAAGTGCGGCGGCATTGTTAGTGGCTCCTGGAGGTCATTTAATTTATAGTACAAATACATTTAGCCCAAAAGAAAATATCGAAAATGCAAAGTGGTTAACACGTACTTTGGATTTTAAATCCGTGAGTTTGGAGACGCCGAAAAAATGGAAAATTGTTGAAAAAGAAAATACATTCCAATTTTATCCCCACAAAACAGAAGGAGAAGGCTTTTTTCTTGCAGTTTTTAAACAATTAGGGTCAGATGATAGATTTGTTTCGGGCAGAATTAAATTGAATAGGCTCCCCAAAAATCTAAAAGCGCTACTTAGGCCCTGGATAAAGGCTGAATTGTTTGATGATTATGAGTTTTTTACAAAGAATGACGGAGTGGTAGTAGCATTACTTATTAGCTTAATAGAAAAATATGGAAGCGTATTTAGAGCTTTAGAGAAATGTACCAATGGTTTAGAAATTGGCATTTTTAAAGGAAATGATTTTATACCTTCTCATGCTTTATGCTTTTTAGATATTTTAGAGGAGGGTATGCAAAAGTTAGAAGTAAAAAATGAAATTGCTTTAAGTTTTTTAAAAAAAGAACAATTTGATTCCGAGGGTTTAAAAGATGGTTGGGCTTTGATTACTTATCAAAATAAAAATTTAGGTTGGATAAAGAAAATTGGGAATAGAGTAAATAATTATTTACCCCAAGATTGGAAAGTTCCAACAAGTCATGATTAATTATATATTAAAAACTACATTTTTAAGTCTAAACGCTTTAACTTTGCTATTTAAGACTCATAATTAATTTGTTTTTCGATGTCCCAAAAGTTCGCATTTACGATATGTTCTATTAATTATTTGGCTCAAGCCAAAATTCTGGCTAACTCTCTAAAAAAATATAATCCTGAATATGAGCTAGTTATAGGGCTTTGTGATAAAATAGTTGGAAGTGGAGTTGATGAAGAAAAGTTAAAGGATTTCAATTTGCTTGAAGTTCATGAGATTGGGATT
>DAIQBE010000370.1:0-4258 GCA_036781325.1 Leadbetterella sp.
TTAGGAGGGGGTTATATGTTTGCTATGTGTAATGCAACAGATACTTTTGATATTGCCATGTCAGCACAAGGGTTAGATATTGTGGAATCAATCTACGACGGTGATGGTGCCGACCCTTCTGCCAACTCAAAGTTAAATTATAATAATTGTTTCGCATTTAAAGGATTTACTTTAGTAGAAGATCCTTATGAAGTTGAGTTTTCGAATATAGATAACCAACCTCAAGATAGAGGAGTAAATGAAAGTAATGATTATTTTACTTTATTCGAATTCTCAGCGAAATATGACCCAATTCCAACTATGCTGACTCAAAATCATCAAAATTTAATTAAAGGATTTTTAGGACAAACTACCGCTTTTAAGAAAAGATATATTAAATCAGAAGTAATTATTTTAGCTGAAAATAGAATTTCTGATGAAGCAAGATATATGCATGGAACTGCAGGAAAAGGATTTTGGACATATTATGGTGGTCATGATCCAGAAGATTATCAGCATTTAGTGAATGAAGAGCCTACAGACTTAAATCTTCACCCCAACTCTGCAGGTTATCGGTTAATTCTAAATAACGTTTTGTTTCCAGCTGCTAAAAAGAAAAAACTGAAAACCTAATTATGCTTTCAGGATTAAAATAAGAATTTGATTTCATTAAATCTAATGAATAAAAACAGAACCTAATTGCCTAGCTTAATTTTTAAAAATCAAATCTAGAGAAAGTTTTACAATTAAAAATTCCCTTATTTAGCGATTAAAATATTTAGATTCACAACCAACGATAAATTACTTTTTTAATTAGACTTTATCAATCTTGTTGGTCGATATGCCCTAAACTTTTGCCTGGAGCAATATAATCTCTGATGAGCTGTTTGTAAACTTTAGGTTCTGCAAATCCTCCATTAGTTTTTCTATCGAATAATATGTAATCTCCTATTTGTATTGTGAATATTCCAGCATGGGCTGAAGGTTTTAAGCTTACTTTTTCTAATTCATTTTCAAAAGTTACCAAAATTTCTTGTGCCAGCCATGCTGCCCTTAGCATCCAATTACATTTTGGGCAATATTCGATCGTTATTTCGTATTTATGCATTACTTATTTTAACGTTTCTAAATATCCCACCAAATCCGCTAATTCATTTTCATTCAACGGAAATTTTGGCATTAAAGAGTCTCTCATGGGTACAATCGACTTTGTATCCTTAATTTTAATAATATTTATTTGGGATTGCCCTGGATACTTAATCATTAAATCATTTTCTGTTTTGGAGGTAATGATGGCCTGAAAAGAGGATCCGTCTTTTAGTGTTATTAAATTTCCTTCATATCCAAAACTAATGCCTTCACTTGGATTTAAAATTGAATTTAAAAGAGATTGTTTAACTAGTTTATTACCTATTAGGCTAAGTCCAGGTCCAAAATCTATTCCCGACTTTTGAGCCACATGACACGTGCTGCAATAGCTTTCATAAATTCCTTTACCTTTTAATACATCAGCTTTTAAAGCCAAAATTCTTTCCATATCCAATGCTTTTTTATTTTCCTCAGAGGCAAAAATTTTGCTAGATTCCAAGCGAATATCGGAATGCCAGGTTCGTTTTAAGATATTTTTTGCTTCATTTGCAATATCAGAAGGTATTTTATTGCTTTTATACATTTGCCATAAAATAGCTTCGCTGTCCCATCCTCTCATTTCTTTTATGGCTTGCAATCTTATATCATAGCTGAGATTTTGATTCGTAAATGTCTTTATTAAAATTTGGGTTATTAATTTATCGTCTATTTCTCCATATCTATCAATTGCTTTCAAGGCAGTATTTTTATTAGCCATTCCTTTTAATAAGCCAGCGGATCCATGAAGTTTTACACATGTTTTTCCAGCTTCCTCATATTCTGCACGTATCTCTGAGTTCATTACGATACTATGTAATTTTTGAAACTGAGTCTTTATTGAAAACTTATTTACAATAGTTATAAAATCAAGGTTATTTTTTATCCCGGAAAGTAATAATGGAATTTCGTTTTTAACAGTAACGTTATTTAGCATGCCTTTTTCTTCTAAATGCTTAAAAATCGTAACTTTTTCGTCAGAACTAGTGGAAGCTTTTATTAATCTTATTAAAACTTCATTTTTTGTGGCACTTTCTTGAAAATCAAATGCTCTGTAAAATTTATTTCTTTTATCTAAAGGCGTACTTTTTATAATTTGTTCTAAATATGCCACTGTTTTAGGGCTTCTACTTCTCCAAACAAGTTCTTTTACATAATTTTTCTCCAACCATTTTTCGCCTTCTTTATTTTTTAAAAGTGCCAAGCATTCTTCCCAATTCTTATTTGCTGCAATACCAAGCGCCTCCAAAAACCAACGGTCGGTTCCATCAAAACCCTCTACCAACTTTAACCACACATCGCTTAGCTTTTTATGTCTTATGGCAAGTGCAACTTCTCTTTTCACTTGTACCGAAGGGTCAGCGGCCATTTCCAACATAAATTCGGACGAATTTTTAAAGTGTTTTCTTGCCATTCTCACCGACTGCACTCTTAAATCTTCATTTTGGTTTTTCGAAGCATGTTCTATGTAATAATTATTTAATTCAGCAAGTAGCCAATATGCTCTAGCTGCGAAAATTGGATTGCTCCCTTGAATTAAATTTTTTAGTTCGTTTTCAGCTATTAAACCTAATTTTTGAATAGCTTGATAGGCCAAAAAACGAATGGATTGATTTGGGCTTTGTAAAGCTTTTACCGCATCTTTTGGGCTTTGATAATCATATTTTGGTACACTTGGTTTGTTATTTTTTGGCGCAATTCTATACACCCTACCTCGAGTTGAGTCTCCCATGGCATGGCCACCTACACCGGGATCATACCAATCAGATACAAATATTGCTCCGTCTGGTGCTACAGTTACATCTGAAGGCCTAAACCATTTATCTTTTTTAGAACCATCCAGAATGGGAATAATACTAGCCTTAAAGCCGGCACCAGATTTAGTGGTTGGATAGGCTCTAACAATGTTAGGTCCGGCATCACAATGAATTAATTGATTATGGAACCTTTTAGGCAATAAATCGCCTTCGTACATTACAATACCGGTAGGGGAGCCAGCATACGTCTGCAGTAGATTTGGGACTACGCCTGGGTCATTTAGGTGCCAATGGCGAGCATACACCGAATCTTCTAAATTTGTTCTTCTAACTCTCCAATCTGCACCTGTCATCTCATCTTTATATCCATAATTACCATAATCCATCATATAATTTATACGTGTGCTTCGGTTTCCATCATCGTCATTGTCCGATTGCCACATTCTTCCGTAAGAATCGAGTGTCAATTCATAATTGTTTCGAAAATTCCAACCTAATATTTCGACATTGGACCCGTCTAAATCACTCCTATAGACCATTCCTTCTCTGTATGGCTTTCCTTCTGGTTTAATTTCTGCTCCGAATTCATCTAGAATTGGCTTTCTATCTTTAGTCAATAAGGCTTCTCCGGCATTTCCATAATTAAAATAAAGCTTTCCGTCTGGGCCAAATACGAAAGCATGCATGCCATGGTCATGTTGCGTTCCTCCAATTCCGGTATATAATATTTCCTTTTTATCGGGGACATCATCACCATCTAAATCTGTGAATACAAATACATTAGGACTACAAGATATATAAGTTTTGTTACCTAAAACAGCAATTCCGAGGGCCGCATTGATATCTTCCCCTTGATAAAATACTTTTGATTTATCAGCTTTACCATCCTGGTCGGTATCTTCCAAAATCAGTATTCTATCTCCTTTTTTATTGTATGGATTTTTAGGATTTAACGCATTTCTATAATTGTAAGCTTCACAAATCCAAACTCTGCCTTTGTCGTCTATGTCCATATTAGTAGGATTAGTCATCATAGGTTCCGATGCGAAAAGACTAATTTCTAATTCTGGATCAAGCAAATCTAAACCGTCAATAGCATGATGAACACTTCTCTTATCTGATTCAGATAAAGAATTATATTCTTCAGTATTCATACCTCGTTTTTGATCAGAAACAAAAGCAAAGAGGCCGAAGATTAAAATGAATTGAATTTTTTTCATTGGGTTGAATAGGTTTAAATACTTTGATTTCTATAATATTAAATATTAAATTTGGAAGGAAAAGAAAATTTTACATTTTAAATAATTTGGTAATTATAAGAAAAAAAAATATTGCAAAATTCTAAATACAAATTTTTTACTGGAGAACTTATTATCAATTATTCTTCATTTATATTT
>DAIQBE010000371.1:0-4250 GCA_036781325.1 Leadbetterella sp.
CAAAAGGATTAAATTTTTGATTTTGATTTTCATTTTTGGTTGAATGATTTAATTTCTTAATAAAATTTCACTTAATCTAATCTTCATTATTATTTCCTTACTTCTGATTTTCAAAATAAAACAATTTAAAATCTTTAAGGAAATTTAATTATCTTAACTTCAAATCTAATTCAATTATTCAAAATTAAGGTTATTTTTTGTTTGGTAGAAATTTTGATTCGATTTCCAAAAGCAAATTAAGTAGGAATAACCAATCCTAATTTTTTTTGCTTAGAAAAATTATAGAAAGGGGAAGTAAATATATACTTTTGTTGCTTTAAAAATTATTCAATTTTTCTATTGTTCAAGTATAAATTATCAATAATTTAAAAGCATTAAAAAAAAATAAAATAATGAGTTCTTTACCTTTTTACCTTGTAGATGTATTTGCCGAATGTAAGTTAGAAGGCAATCAATTAGCAGTCTTTGACAATGCCGGCGAGCTAAGTAAGGAAACTATGCAAGCCATTGCCAAAGAAACAAATTTGGCGGAGACCACATTTATAACAGCTAAAAATGGGGATAGTTTTGATGTACGCATATTTACAACGGAATATGAAATGCCATTTGCAGGCCATCCAACCATAGGCACGGCAGCTGTAATAGCTCAAAAGATACTTCAAAATTCAGCATCAGAATTGACACTAAATCTAAAAATAGGACCTGTAAAAATTTTAAAGAAAGGCGAATTATATCAGTTTAGTTTAAAAAATGGAACTATACTAAAAGCACTGCCAAAAACAGAAATTGCAAAAATGCTTGACCTGTCTGAAAATAAATTAGGCAAATTTCCTTCAGAGATAAGTACCACAGGATACCCATTTTTGATGGTAGAAATTATAGATTTGCAAACCTTGAAGGATATTTCTATTTCCCCAGTTAAGATGTTAGCTTTTTTGCAAAATCATAAAATTCACAAGTCCAATTCTCCAGATAACTATACGGTGGGTATTTTTTGTTTTTGTTTGGAGGCAGAAAAAACAGAAAATCATATGCATAGCCGTATGTTTTTACTGCAGGACAACATTATTTTGGAAGATCCTGCTACTGGCTCTGCTCATACCGCCTTTGCATACTATGCTCAAAAACATGAGATTTTTGGCAAATCATTCCAAAAACGCTCCGAGCAAGGTTTTGAAATTGGACGACCTTCTATTCTCCACATTGCAGCGTCTGACAATGGGAGTGTAACTTTGGGCGGCAATGTTCAATTTGTTGCTTCAGGCAACTGGGAGATTTAATAAGCTATAAAAAGCTATTTACACGTATATTCTTTTCAATTAAATAAAGTTTTCAATGAAATTATTATTATTATTTACAATACTTTTAACAGAAACTGTTTTTGCTCAACAACGATTAATAATGGTTGGTGGAGGAAAACGGACTCCAGATGTGCTTTCTAAAATTGTAGAATGGAGTGGGGGTGAAAAAAGCAAATTGCTTATAATTACTTGGGCAAGCGGTGAGCCACAGGCTTCTTTTGAAAGTATTAAAAAAGATTTTTCTACTGTTTCAAAAATTGATGTAGATGCCGCTCCTTTTTCTCCGCTAAATGAAGAAAAAAAAGCAAAATTAATTCAGCAGATTCAATCCGCTAATGGTATATTTTTTACTGGGGGCGACCAAAATAGAATTATGGAGGTTCTCAAAGACGGCGAGTTATATGCTTTGTTTCATCAAAAATATAAAGAAGGGGTTTTGATGTCGGGTACAAGTGCTGGTACAGCCATTATGTCTGAAATTATGATAACGGGCGAGGGTGATATTACGGTAATAAATGGAGAAAAAATGGAAACAAAAAAAGGGCTAGGTTTCTTGACTTCAAGTATTGTAGATCAGCATTTTATCAAGAGACAAAGACAAAACCGATTAATAGGTTTGATTTTAAAATACCCCAATTTATTAGGAATTGGTATTGACGAAAATACAGCATTAGTAGTGGAAAACAATAAAAAAGCGTCTGTTTTAGGTGAAAGTAAAGTGATGGTATTTCAAAAACTTAAGCATAAAAATGAAATGAAATTCACCATTTTAGAAAAAGGAGAAACATTTGATTTAAATAGGAGAAAATAATTACAATGAAAAAAATTGTCTTCAGTTTCCTTTTAATTGTTTGCTTTTTTTCAGCGTTTGCACAGAATGAAACGCTAGATAATTTTGATATTTTTGTAGGCAAGTGAGAAAGAGATATAAAAAATGGGATCACTCATGAATTTTGGGAAAAGTTGACGCAAACACATTTAATGGAAAGTCTCTAAATATTGTAGGCGAAGATTCCACGTTTTTGGAAACCCTAAGTATTAAAAAAAATATTTAACAGTGACTTCGTTTTATATTTTCGTATAAAATCCTACCTTTGCAAAAGTTAATGGTGCAAGCGATAGCCTCAGCGTTATCTTAGCTTAAAAGGGAAATTGGTAAAAACCAATACTGTCCCCGCAACTGTAAGTTTCAGCCCATTGTTTTCACGCTGCATTACCACTGCTTTAAAAAGCGGGAAGGTTTGAAAACAAGAAACAAGTCAGGAGACCTGCCAATAATTATTCTTAGTCTACAACCCACGGAGGATGGGAAAGATGGAGCGTTAGCGTTTTATTTATTGTTAAAATTTATTTACATTGTTGATTTTCAACAAACTATCCTATTCAATGGCTGTATTTAGGCGATTGATTTTGATTACAATTACCCTTTGTTTTTGTAAGCCGCAAGTTTATGCCCAAAAAGAATTAAGCTTATGTGAAGTTACCGTAAAAGGCGTCCGGCCAGAAAGATTTATGGTAGGTCAAAAAATCCAAGACCTTGACTCTGCAAATTTATCCAAAAATAGCTATGTTTCTTTAGCGGATTTTCTTCAATTTAATTCTCCCATTTCTTTTAAAAGCTACGGGGCAGGACAACTGACGAGTATTTCTATGAGAGGCACTTCTGCAAATCATACTGCATTACTTTGGAATGGAATAAATATTAATTTTCCTTCACTTGGCCTTACTGATTTTTCTACTGTGCCTGTAGCTGCTTTTGATCAAATGACCATTCAATATGGATCAGCGGCTAGCTGTGTGGGTACAGATGCGGTGGGCGGAAGCATTCAATTACGATCCACTCCGCAGTTTAAAGCAGAAGGTATTCATGCTTTGGCAGGGTTTAGATACGAATCATCCCAAAATTATTCCAGCCAAGTTGGCTTGCGTTTTTATAAAGCTTTACAAAAGGAATGGAAATTTTCAGGGAAAACCCTACTCTATGGGAGCGTTTTTAATAATAACTTTGGAACGCAAGCCATTAGCAATAAAAAAGGAAGAACTTATACCATAGAACCCTCAAAAACTGATCAAATGGGAATAGTTCAAGACCTTTTTTTACAAAAGAACAATGGAGACCTTTTTTCTTTAAATGTATGGATAACAGATAATAATTTAACAATTCAACCCGAAAATGTTAACCAAAGAGAAATTACTTTAACAAAAGCATATAGGGTTTTGGGCTCCTATCAAATAGGCAAAACATTAATTAGAAGTGGCTTTATTCGTGATATTACAGACTTTGGGAGAGCAGAAAACACGAATCCAAGTCATACAGAAATTGATCGGTATATTTTAAGAGCAGAACATGATTTTTCGTGGATAAAGAATTGCAGTAAAGGCACAAATTTAAAAATAGGTTCAGAGATTGTTCGCTTTTCAGCGAATGTAGACGGATACGGAAGTGCCTTGAAAACTGAAAATAGAATGGATTTTTATGCTCTTTTGCGTCATCAATTTAATGCTCGATGGAGTTCATCCCTTAATTTAAGGCAAGCATTGGTGACTAAATTTGATCCTCCTTTTACTCCTTCATTTGGGGTAGAATACGCTATTTTTCAAAAAGGAAATACTAAAATCTCTTTACCAGCAAATGTTTCTTTGAGTTATAGAGTGCCCACTTTGAATGAGCGATTTTGGGTTAATTTAGGGAATCCAGATATAAAGCCAGAAAAAGGGTTTAACAAAGAAATGGGAATTGTTTGGCTGCAAAAAATTTCTAATACAACCCAGACAAAATTCGGTGCAACTGTCTTTCATAATTTAATAGACAATTGGACATATTGGAATCCGGATAGAAATTACAAAGTTGAAAATCTTTTACAAGTATTAGCCAAAGGTTTTGAAATAGAGGCCTCTTTAAAAAATAAGTCAAATTTCTGCCAAATTAAGTTAGATCTGAATTATGCA
>DAIQBE010000372.1:0-4218 GCA_036781325.1 Leadbetterella sp.
GCCAGATTTGGGCAAAAGCAGTTTAATAACATTTGGGCTTCCTAAAGTTGAAACAATTAGAAAAAACAAAAGTAAAAAAAACATAATGTCGTTAAGAGAGGAAGTTTGAACTTCCGCCTCAAATCTTCTTTGTCTTTTAAATTTCATAATTTTATTAACGAATAGGTTCGTTTAATGTATCAAAGAAATCCATTACAGTAGCTTGAAGATTAATGCTAAACTTATCTACCATCATATTTATGGCATGGTAAGCAGAATAGGCCAAAAGGCCCACAACTAAGCCTGAAAAACTTGAAATCATTTTTTCATATAATCCATTCGAAATAGTCTCAATTGAAAAATTGCCAGTAACTGATATTTCATAAAAAATCCGGATAATACCTGAAATAGTTCCTACAAATCCTAAGGTGGGTGCCACTCCGGCTATTAAGCCTAAATAGCCCATATTTTTTTCCATCTTCGAAATTTCCAAATTAGACTGTATCTCCATAGCACTTTCTATATCTTTAACGGGCTTTCCTACCCTAGCAATTCCTTTTTCGAGTATTCTAGAAATTGGCCTATTCGTACCTTTACAAAGTGAAGAAGCTGTTCTAATATCACCTCTCAAAATATTATCTTTTAAAGACCTTAAAAATCCAATATCAATTCTAGAATTTTCTTTTATAAATAGATACCTTTCAGTGGCTAAAAATAATGTAATTAACAACAAAGCTAATATTGGGTAAATAACAACCCCGCCTTTCATTAATAAAGAGAAATAGTTAATACTTTGTGCACCCAAAGCTGCTGTGGAATCTGTAACTGTTGGTACTTGAAGAATGAGGTTTAAAAGCATATTTATGTTTTATGATTAAATATATTGCGTAAATAACAGTTTTTAGCTAAAAATATTTTGCAATTTAACTATTTTTTGAAATATTAAAAACCTAAAGTATTCCTTTAGTACTTGGAAGCCTATCCATTTCTTTTAAATTTCTTTTCACTGCCATTTTAATAGCCTTGGCCCAAGCTTTAAAAATAGATTCAATTTTATGATGCTCATTATCACCTTCGCATTTAATATTTAAATTACATTTAGAGGTGTCTGAAAATGATTTAAAAAAATGCATAAACATTTCAGTAGGCATCTCTCCTATTTTTTCTCTTTTAAAATCCGCTTCCCAAACCAACCAAGGTCTACCCGAAAAATCAATAGCTACCTGAGCAAGACATTCATCCATAGGCAATAAAAAGCCGTAGCGGTTTATTCCCTTCTTTTCACCGAGAGCAATTAAATACGCTTCTCCTAAGGCCAAGGCAGTATCTTCGATCGTATGATGCTCATCAATATGCAAATCTCCCATCACTTTTACGGTGATATCTGCACCTGAATGTCTGGCTAATTGATCTAGCATGTGGTCAAAAAAACCTAAGCCCGTCTCAATTTTTGAATTTCCAATACCATCTAAATTAAGTTCAATAAAAATATCTGTTTCTTTGGTGGTACGATTCACCGTGGCAATTCTTGCTGGAAGTTTTAAGAATTCATATATTTCATCCCAATTCTGACTAACCAATGCAACTACTTTCACAAGCTCTTGGTCTAAATCTTTAGGTAAATCCTTAGCAAAAAATATTGCTTTGGCTCCCAAGTTTACAGCTAATTGCACATCCGTTAACCTATCCCCAATCACAAAAGAGTTACCTAAATCATATGAATCATTTAGGTATTTTTGCAGCATCCCTGTTCTTGGTTTTCGAGTAGGGGCATTTTCATAATCAAAAGTTCTATCTATAAAAACCTCTTCGAAATGTATATTTTCCCCAGCTAATGTTGTCATCATTTTTTGATGAGCTGGCCAAAATGTTTCTTCTGGAAATGATGCTGTACCTAATCCATCTTGATTCGTCACCATAGCCAGTTCAAAATCAGTCTCTTCAGAAATTTTACGTAAATTAGACAATACTTTTGGGAGAAACTCTAGCTTTTCTAAACTATCAATTTGAAAATCAGAAGGCGGTTCAACAATTATTGTGCCGTCACGATCTATAAAAAGTACGTTTTGCATTAATCAGTTTTTTGGCAAAAATACGGTTTCTTTCCCAAAAAATGCCAACGGAATTCTTAAATTAACAATAAATAGAATTTTTTATTTATTTAAAAATTCTAAATGAAAATTTATATTAAAAGCAATGCAAATGTAAATTCCCTAAAAACTCCCAAGATATCATTACATTTTATATATTTGAATTTAAATCAACCATTTATACATGAAAAATAAATATATACTCATTCTAAGTTTTTTAGTCAGCCATGCATTTGCACAAACTAAATCTCAAAAAAATAGCCCCACTTTACAAATTGCAGCACCTGAAACTGTTGGAATGTCTTCTGAGAGACTAAAAAAGATTGAAACCATGCTGGAGAATGCAGTTAAATCTGAAAATATTCCTGGAGCAACAGCTATTATTTGTAGAAACGGAAAAATTGTTTTTCAAAAATCATTTGGAATGGCTGATGTACCGGGAAATATCCCAATGAAAAATGACCATATTTTTAGAATTGCATCAATGTCTAAAGCGGTAACCTCTACAGCCATAATGATGCTTTGGGAAGAAGGGAAGTTTTTTTTAGATGACCCGATTTCGAAATTTATTCCTGAATTTAAAAATGTTGCAGTTTTAGATAAATTTTTCATGAAAGATTCTTCCTATTCCACAAAACCAGCGGCAAAAGAAATTACCATAAGGCATTTACTTACTCATACTTCTGGGCTTGGATACGGAGTTATTGACGGGGATGAAAGAATAAAAGCAATTTACAAAAAAGCTGGAATTGTGGATTTATTCACCACTGAGCCTGTAAGAATAGGAGACAATATTAAAAAACTTGCCAAACTGCCTTTGCATGCAAACCCCGGTGAAAAATATATTTACAGTGAAGGATTAGACGTTTTAGGCTATTTAATTGAAATAGTTTCAGGAGTTACATTTGATGAATATGTTAGAAAAAATATTTTTGAACCACTGGGAATGGTAGATACTTATTTTTATTTACCCAATGAAAAATCAGAAAGATTAGTAAAAGTTCAAACCAAGAAAGATGGGAAATGGGTACATTTTTTTGATACATTTTATGACACCGAATATCCAAAAAGAGGGGCAAAAACATTTTATTCAGGAGGAGCAGGATTATCTTCCACGGCTAAAGATTATGCTTTGTTCCTACAAATGTATCTAAATGAAGGGGAGTTAAATGGGAAAAGGATTTTAAGTAGAACAACAATAAAAACTATTTTGACAGACCAATTGGGGGATATTTGGGGAGGAGAAAAAGCTGCGAGCGGATATGGATTAGCTTTTGGATTATTAAAAAAATCGGGTGAAGGCAGTGGAGGAAAAGGCTCAGAAGGAACGTTTGACTGGGGTGGATACTTTAATACCTCCTATTTTGCAGATCCTAAAGAAAAAATTATTGGGGTAATAATGAAACAAACCCAAAAAATAAATGGTGATAATACTTCTGCTTTGTTCCGTCAGATGATTTTTACTTCTTTGGATGATTGAACATTTATTTAGATTGAAAAATTAAATATAGTTAAATTAAAAATCATTCGTAGAATAAACAATCAATTTAACCCACCACAATCAAAAAAGCATACAAAAGAAACTTTTGTAGGCTTTTTTAACACAAGACAATCAATTCAATTATTTAACTTCTTCAAAATTAACATCAGTAACATTTTCGTCACTTGTGGCATTTGAATTTTGCTCACCCGCTTCTGGACCACCCGCCCCTTGTGGAGCAGCCTCTTGCTGAGCATTATAAATTTCCTGACTTGCTGCCTGCCATGCTGTATTAATTTTTTCCATAGCTGCATCAATTGCCGATACATCTCTGGTTCCATGAGCCGCTCTTAATTCAACCAAAGCACCTTCTATAGCTGTTTTATTTCCTTCAGAAAGTTTCTCTCCAAATTCTTTCAATTGCTTTTCTGTTTGAAAAATCATTGAATCAGCAGCATTCACTTTTTCTATTTTATCTTTTTCCAATTTATCTGACTCCTCATTTGCTTTCGCTTCATCTCTCATTCTTTGAATCTCAGCATCTGTTAAACCGCTAGATGCTTCAATTCTAATCTTTTGCTCTTTTCCGGTTCCTTTGTCTTTGGCAGTAACATTTAAAATTCCGTTAGCATCCACATCAAAGGTCACTTCAATTTGCGGTAAACCTCT
>DAIQBE010000373.1:0-4211 GCA_036781325.1 Leadbetterella sp.
ACTTAAATACGGGTATAAAAGACTTAAGCAGTAGGCAGACGATATTAGCGGAATTTGGGATTATCACGATGTTGAGTAAAAAGATTTTTGTAGGCTTTCATGCAATTAATCTTACAAGAGCTGAACTATATGACAGCCAATACTTGCCAACTTTATTGAGTATAGGCTTATGTTTTAAACCTGCTATTAAAATGAACATTACCTCTCAAATAGACTATAATATTATTAACAAACCAACGGTCAGAATAGGGATGAAATATATTCCTAAAGAAAACTTTGAAATAATCTCAGGCGTAAATCCATATTTAAATAGTATTTATTTTGGTACTTCGTTTTTTATAAAGAAATACAATTTTACTTATGCTACTTCTATTAACCCTGGATTAGGGTTATCGAATCAAGTAAGTCTAACGTTAAATTTAAAAAATAAAAAATGAGGAATTATACAATAAAATATTTTTTTTGGTATTTAATCTTCCTTATTAAATTCTCCTCTGGACAAACTATTCTCAAACCGGAAATAAATTTAGACGAATTCATATTAAAAATAACACCTATTCAAACCGAAGACGGAAATTATGAAGATTTATATGAAAATTTATTCACGCTGTATCAAAACCCTATCGACTTAAATAAAGCTACACTTGACCAATTACGTACTTTGTTTTTTCTTTCCGAAATTCAAATCAATAGTATCTTAAATCATTTTGAAAAATTCGGACCAATTCTTAGTATTTACGAATTACAAGCAATTGAAAACCTAACCTTGGATGATATAAAAAATATTCTTCCTTTTGTTACCGTTAGCTCAGTTTTTAATGCAAGCAGTTTAAAATCCATAAAAAACAAAATAACAGAGCACTATTTTGTTTTAAGAACTGATAAAGTTTTTGAACAATCCAAGGGATTTAGAGAAGAAAAATATGTAGGGTCTCCCCAAAAATATTACGCCAGGTACAGATTGGCACATAGCAAAGATTTTAGTTTAGGTTTTGTTACAGAAAAAGACCCTGGAGAATCAAATTTTCTTGATTATTTTGCATTTCATGTTCAAGTTCAAAACAAAGGAAAAATAAAAAATCTAATTGTTGGAGATTATTTAATGCAGTTTGGGCAAGGTTTAATTTTTTCAGCTGGTTTTGCTCCCGGTAAAGGGAGCGAACCCGTATTTTCTACTAGAAGAAGTAGTATTGGAATTCGACCCTACAATTCAGTTTTAGAGAATGGAAGTTTAAGGGGCACTGCAATTACTATAAAAAACAAAAAAATTGAATACACTTTCATGGTATCCTCTAACAAAAGAGATGCTACTACCGATACAAAAGATGATGACCGAGAGGAATTTTTTAGTGCTATTCAAACCAGTGGGTTTCACAGAACATTGACAGAAATTGCTAATAGAAATTCTATAGTAGAACAAAATATTGGAGGAAACATTTTATACAATTTAGGCACTATTCAAGTTGGATTTTCTAGTTTGGGAACTTTTTTCGACAAGCCTTTTGAAAAACGAGCTTTCCCATACAATGCCAACGAGTTTATTGGAAAAACAAATCTTATTATAGGTCCAAATGCTTCAATCTCCTGGCAAAATTTTAACTTTTTTGGAGAAATCGCTCGGTCTAGTTCGGGAGGAGTTGGTTATATTAGTGGACTAGTGGCTTCACTAAATTCTAAAACTGAATGGGCTTTAAATTTTAGAAATTATCAAAAAGATTTTCATACTTTTTATGGTTCTGCTTTTTCAGAAAGTAGCAGAACCATAAACGAAAAAGGTGTTTATACAGGATTAAAATACACCATAAAAAAAGGTCTGGTAGTATCAGGTTTTTATGATAGCTTTCAATTTCCATGGCTTAAATTTAGTGTCGATGGGCCATCTTCGGGCTTTGATTATCAGTTACGTATAGCCTTTCAACCCAACAAAATTTTCAATCAATATATTGCATTTCATTATGAAGAAAAAGAAAAAAACCTTCCAAATAATACTTCCAAATTGAACTCTTTAGCGAATTCATCTCGTCAAAATTTAGTGCTTGGAACAGAATTCATTTTAAATAATACTATTAAATTGCAAAATAAAATCCAGTATAATAATTTTCAAATAGAAGGCAATAAGAAATCAAACGGATTTGCACTAATTCAAGATGTTGAATCAAAATTTAATAAAATATCAATTAAAACCCGAATTGCATATTTTAACACACAAAATTATGAAAGCAGAATATATGCATATGAGAACGATGTACTTTACGCTGTTTCATTTCCTGCCTATTATGGAAAAGGCATGAGATATTATGCAATTTTCAAAACGTCCATTAGCAACCATCTGGACATATGGTTAAGATGGTCCCATACAAATGTAAGTGATCGAGAATTTTTAGGAAGTGGGAATGACCAATTGTCGGGAAATCAAAAAAATGATTTAAAAGTTCAACTAAAACTTAATTTTTAGTAAATGAAAAAATATTTTAATTAGAATAAAAAGGAAAATAACTAATTTTACATAAAAAAACTGATGTCAAATAACGATATTTTCAAAAAACTAAGAGTTGCTCTTCATCTAAGGAATGATGAAATCATAGAAATTATGAAATTAGTTGATTTTAATGTAAGTAAAGCCGAACTAGGAGATATTTTTAGATCCGAAGACCACCCAAATTTCAAAAAATGTGGGGATCAAATATTAAGAAATTTTTTAAATGGTTTAGTAATTCATATGAGAGGGCCTCTTGCTCCAAAAAAAGAAAACTAAAAATGCTTATAATTGAAAATGAAATTATTAAAGCCGCATTTAAATCAACAGGAGCAGAACTCCGAAGTTTGGTTAAAAAAGAAAGTAATTTAGAATATATTTGGCAGGCAGACCCAAACTATTGGTCAAAATCCTCACCCATACTTTTTCCAATTGTTGGAGCTTTAAAAGATGACATTTTTAAACACAATAATAAAGAATATCTCCTCCCTAGACATGGATTTGCTCGTGAAAAAGAATTTCTTGTAGAAAATCACTCAAAATCGAAAATTACATTTTTATTGACTGAAGACTCTGAAACTCTAAAAATTTTTCCATTTGAGTTTCAATTAAGAATTTGCTATGAATTGCTTGAAAATTCTTTAAAAGTAATTTACACAGTTAATAATAATGGCTTGGATACTTTATTCTTTTCAATTGGCGGACATCCAGCTTTTAATTGTCCTTTAGATAAATCATTAAGCTACGAAGATTATTATTTAGAGTTTAATCAAAAAGAAGACTTAGTTTGTTGGCCAATTACCAAAGAAGGTTTAATTAAAAATTATTCTGAACCATTAAATAATAAGACTAACACATTATCTTTAAACAAAGCATTGTTTTTTGGAGATGCTTTGGTTTTTAAAGACTTACTCTCAGAAAAAATAACATTAAAAACCAAAAAAAATAATACTAAACTAGAATTTTATTTTAAAAAATTTCCTTTTTTTGGAATCTGGGCGGCTAAAAATGCCGATTTTGTCTGTTTAGAACCATGGTGTGGAATAGCGGATTCAGAGAAATCAAATCATAATATTGAAGATAAGGAAGGAATTATTAAATTATCTCCAAATGACGTATTCGATAAAGAATTTGAAATAAAAGTCTTTTGAAAAAAAGTATTGAATGAAGTAAATCTAAAACATTATTCCGTTAAAATAGTTAATGTTTTATGAAAAACTACGTTATTATTGGTGGGTCTAGCGGTGTTGGGCAAGCCACCGCAAATCTTTTAGCAGAAAAAGAAAATCAAGTCTATGCAAGTTTTAATACAAAAGTTATTGAATCTTCCATAATAAAATATTTCCATTTGGATGTAAATCAGGAAAATTGGGATACGACCATGCTACCTGAGCAAATAGATGGATTAGTTTATTGTCCTGGCAAAATAAATCTAAAGCCTTTTGCAAGAATAAAAACAGAAGATTTTTTATTAGATTATCAGGTACAAGTAATTGGAGCAATTAAAATCATTCAAGCACTTTTACCGAAATTAAAAAAAGCTCCATTAAGTTCAATTGTTTTGTTTTCAACAGTTGCGGTTCAAACTGGTTTTCCATTTCATTCCATTGTGGCATGCTCTAAAGGAGCTATTGAAGGTTTGACTAGAGCTTTGGCTGCAGAGCTCGCTCCAACTATAAGAGTAAATTGTATTGCACCATCTATAACAGATACCCCATTGGCTGGTACTATTTTA
>DAIQBE010000374.1:0-4210 GCA_036781325.1 Leadbetterella sp.
ACCCGAAGTTTCTTTGTCTAAACGATGACAAAGCTGAATATCCCCGAATTTTTCTCTTGCTAACCTTAAGATGCTTAAGGATTTATCAGCTGTGCGTTCGTCTAAAGATGGAACAAACGCAGGTTTGTTAATGACCACATAATTCTGATTTTCAAAAATAATGAGTTCATTAAAATCTATTGTTTTGGGAGCTTTTTTATAGGTACTGAGATCCATTATTTCTGAAAATGCCTTTTTGAAAACACAAAGTTAATCAATTTCCCTTTGCGCCTTCGCTAAATGAAAAGTAAATCTTGTTCCTTTATCAAGTTTAGAGCTGACAGAAATACTAGAATTGTGTGCATTCAAAATATGTTTAACTATAGCAAGACCTAATCCTGTACCACCAGTTTCTCTAGAGCGACTTTTATCCACCCTATAAAAACGTTCAAAAATTCTAGGAAGTTGATTTTGAGGAATACCAGGCCCGTCATCTTCAACAACTATAAAAATGGTTTTATTTTCTTCTATTAATTCGACAACCACCTTTCCTTCCTCTTTACCATATTTTATGGCATTTTCTACCAAATTTATAAAAACTTGGCTAATTCTTTGAGGATCGGCCCATACAAAGCAATGAGCAATATTTTTTGGTTTTAAAACAACTTTTGTTTTTCTCTTATTTGCTTTGTCTTCTAACTGTTCAAAAATATCCTTAATCATTTCAACCAAATCTATTTCACAAGGTTGCATCTTTAAATCACCACTCTCTACTTGAGTCAAGACAACCAAATCTCTCACTAAAACATCTAAACCATCTAAGCTCTTGGCGGCTTTTTTTAAAAATCTAAGAGAAACTGTTGGATCTTCTATTGCTCCATCCATTAAGGTATGTACAAATCCTTGAGCTGCAAAAATGGGGGTCTTTAATTCGTGGGAAACATCGGCTAGAAACTCTCTTCGAAAATTTTCCATTCTTTTTAATTCGTCAATTTCTTCTTGCTTTTTACTTACATAATTAGATATCTCTCTATTCAATTTTTTTAAAGGATTTACACTTTTCAAAAGAGTTTTTCTAGAAATATCAAAATCATTGATTTTTAATTTTCTAATAGAAGCATAAATTTGATTTACTTCTCGGAAAACTAAAATATCAACTATGTAATAGGTAAAAAAAAAGGTGGAAAAAAAACTGCTACATCCTCCAACAAAAAGAATTGTAATATCAGCATTTGGCAAAAAACTCAAGAAAGCCACCGTTAAGGCAGTTACCAACAGAGAGCAAAAAAAAGCGATCCAACCAGGGGATAGAAACATTAATTATTAAGAAAATTTATTTCTTTGTTTTACTACTGTAAAATTAAAATTTAAATATTAAACTTTATCAGTATTATTCGAAATAATAAACAAACCAAAGTCTTTATGCCTCAGTTTTAAACATATAACCTACTCCTTTTAAAGTACCTATATATTTTTCTCCTATTTTTTCTCTAACTTTTCTGATGTGAACGTCAATGGTACGTTCCACAACAAAAATATCATGCCCCCAAATTTTTTGAAGTAAACTATCTCTTGATTGCACCTTATTTGGATTAGAAGCTAAATAAAAAAGAATTTCAAACTCCTTTTTAGGCAAAATAACTGTAGTGCCATCTTCTTTTAAAACCGAATAATTTTCCTTATTAATCACTAATCCTGCTATTTCCAAAACATCATCTGAGGCACTTTTTTGGACTTCCTTTCTAAAATAGGCGTTTATCCGGCTTAATAAGGCTCTAGGTTTAATTGGTTTTGTGAGATAATCATCAGCACCTATTTCAAATGCGGCAATTTCAGAATACTCTTCTGATCTAGCTGTGAGGTAAACCACATGTATGTGTTTTAATTTCTCTGTAGTTTTTATAATTTTCCCAGCTTCTATTCCGTCCAAAATGGGCATCATAATATCCATCAGTATCAAATCAGGCAAAAAGGTTTTAGCTTTTTCAACACCCTCCAATCCATTAGAAGCAGATTCTACCTCGTAATTCTCCTTCTTGAGGTTATAAATTAGCAATTCCAAAATATCTTCATCATCATCAATGACCAGAATTTTATTTGCCATGTTTAATATTTTGTTATTAAATTATTAAAATTTCTAATACAAAGTTAGAATATTGAAACCGCTTGAATGTTAAGCCACTGTTAAATTTCTATAGAGTAGATTTTCCTTTGTTCGTTAGTAAAAATTATTTTATTGTTGTTCTCAAATACGATAGCTTCGGTTTGATTCTTTCCAATTTTAATACATTTAATGGGTTTCTTGAAATTAATTGCTTGATTTTCAATACCATATATAAAGATTTTTCCATAAGTTACTAAAGCAAATTTTGTACCATCGGGGCTTACATCTGCACCTGTAACCGGCGTTTTGAGTAGTGTTTGGTCTATTGGTGCCACAGAATAATCTCCAGCAACATCAGGAACTTTATAAATTTTCGTGAGCTTTTTCCCTTTTTCCCAACTTTTAGTAAAAAGATAAAGCGAATTATTAAACCAAAAGAAAGCCTCACAATCAAATACCCTAGACTCGTCTTTCTCAAAAGTTTGATCTGAATACTTAAAATTAATTTTTTCTACTGTCGAGGAACTACGCTTATAGATATTTAAATTTTCTCTTTTGTTAGAATTATTTCCGAAATCACCAATATACAATGAGCCTTTTGAGTCTTTAGCTAAATCCTCCCAATCTACATTAATAGCATCCTTTACTTCTAGGGTATCAAATAGCTGCCCTGCAGCATTTAGCATATACAATTCAGGATTACCTCCACCGTCATTATGAGTCCAATAATATCCATCTTGCCAAGCTTTTACAAGCCCCGAATTTTCATTAACACAAATGGGCAATTTGCCTTCTTTTACAATTGAATATTTCTCTTTTACAAAAAAAGAAGTTCTTTTCTCATAATTACAAGAGCAAGTTGCTGTTTTTAAAGCAAACAAGAATAGGTAAAGTTTATAAATTGCCATAGTATTATTCCTTTCCCTTTTTATAAATTATACTCAACGATTCAATTTTTCAATTTCAGAAATCACATCAACTATTCCTTTCAGTGGTATTTTCACCCAATTGGGCCTATTATTTATTTCGTAGCCCAATTCATAAACAGCTTTTTCAAGTAAATGAAACTGCAATAAATAGTTTATTTCATTACTGTTTTTCAATAATGGATGTAAAGGCCCAAAATAATTAAGATATTCTTCCAAAAAATTATCTTTTATTAATTTATACCATCTTTCGGTGGCTCTAATTAATACTTTTTCATCCAAAGATTTAGTTTCCGGAGCATTAAAAAGTTTGGCAGAAACTGCATAATGATACGATCTAATCATTCCTGCTACATCTTTTAAAGGAGAATGCTTTATTTTTCTATTGGAAATTTTACGTTCAGGCTCTCCTTCGAAATCAATAATAACAAAATCTTCTTTGCATACTAAAATTTGTCCAAGATGGTAATCTCCATGAACTCGTATTCTAAAGGATACTATTGGACGCGTCAGAATTTGATCAACAAAATCATATACTAAATCCTTAGATTCCATAAATTTCCAAGCTAATACTTGAGCCTGCTCATCTAATTGCAAATAATAATCTGTCAAAAGAGCATACATCTGCTCAATAAGATTTTCAACTTTTTGATGTATAAATCTTCTATAAGGCCTATCAAAATTTTCGGCTCTAAACCCTTCATCTCCGTGTATGGCAAATAAAGCATTGTGCATTTCAGCAGTTCTAATACCTAATAGCCCAACCTTCTCAAATACATTTTCTTTTATTTGAAAATTACCTTCTACAAAAGAATACATGAAATCATTTAGATAATCACCCGTTTTTGACCAATTGTCTTTTTCATTTTTAATAACTTCAACTAACAATCCAAACGTAACATCGGATTCTTCTTTTCGTTCCAAAGTCACGCTTCCACAAAACCTTGGTACATTTTTAAAATCTGAATTTTGAGAAAAAAACTGAACCATTTCTACCTCAGGATTGGTCTCCGAGAATATTTTTCTATACAATTTAAAAAAATATTTTTCATCAAAAATAAAAGCAGTATTACTCGAATCAATCTCGGGTAAATAGCTCAGACTAACATTTTCGTCACTTAGCGCTTTTCCCTTAAGGAAACATAAGGAATCGGTATTCTTTTGAGGTATTGCCTTATTTTGAAAAATACAATGAAATAAA
>DAIQBE010000375.1:0-4203 GCA_036781325.1 Leadbetterella sp.
AAAAAGGTTAAAACCTATATCTAATAATGCTATATTTTTTGGCAATTCAGGAAGCCTATTTAACCGATTGTGATGTGCATACAACATATGTAAATTTTCCATTTTATTTAATTCATTAGGCAAATCCCATAAATTGTTGTTAGCAATGGCAAGCGTACTTAATTTAGAAAGACTGGTAATTTCTTGAGGTAAATACTTTAATTGATTATGATAAACATCCAAAACTTCCAAATTTTTCAAATGCTTTATGCGAGGTGAAATTACTTTCAAATTGCAATTATAAAGATTTAGTACTCTTAATTTTTTAAACTTTCGAAGTGTGCCTCCCTGCAAATATTCAATTAAATTATTAGAAACCAATAGCTCTTCTAATTTCTTTGATTTCGAAACATTTTTTGGTATTTCACTTAAATCGTTATTCACCAAACTTATAATTTTTATTTTTTTATTCCTACTTATTTTTATTGCGTTTTCTGATAAAGCATTATCACTCAAAATTATTTTTTCTAAGTTCTTAAACTTCCTCGTATTAATTTTAATTTGTGTAAGTTTGTTATTGCTCAAATCCAATACTTTCGCTTTTTTAAATTTATAAAGTTCTTCCGGAAATGTTCGTAGATTAAAATTTTGAAACTTTAAAATGCTAAGTGTATCCGACATGTTAAGTACTTTTGCTAAGAATTCATTTTTCAAAGTTTCCTCACTTTTAGTTTTTGCTCGTTGACCAAAACTCAATGTGCCCTGTATTTTAAAGAAAGAAGATTCTGTTAAATTCACAGTGTATCTATTTAACGTATTCAAAATAATGTTTTGGATAAATAGATGTGAATCTTCGTTTAATTTTGAATTAAAATTTTCAAATCGACCCCTCTTAGTTAGTGTGTCAAATTTAAATGTACTTGTTTGATAATAAACGCTGTCTATCTTTTGAAGTTGGCCATAAAAGACAGTATAAGAACAATTATCAATTTCTAAAATTTGCGATGGAACATAAGGAGTCTTTTTAAATTCAATCGCCAAAATTCTACTTAGTTTTTGATTCTCGATATTAAATTTCAGTCGGTCAGATTCTAACCTATCCGTTGTTTTGTTGGTTTTTTCTTCTGGTTTTATTTCTTTTGTGTCTGTTTTAGAAGAAATCTTTATGTCTTCAAAAAGTCGTTTATTAGTGAGTTCTTTTGCTGGCATTATTGGTATTTGACCAATAGTTTTGATTCCAAACAAAAATAAAATAAAGAGTGTGTTTAGTAATTTCATATTTAATGTGATTTACACATAAATTTAAAACTAAAAAATTAGTTTTAAAAAGATTATTTAAATAAATTTCATAAAAAAGATTTAAAAAGATTAATTTTGCGGTCTTTTAGTGAAGAATTTCTCTAAATAAACTCCGAAAATTATATAAATAATGACATCGCATCAAATTCGTAAAGCTTTTTTAGACTTTTTTATTTCAAAAGGCCACCTTATTGTACCTTCTGCCCCTTTGGTTGCAAAAAATGACCCTACTTTGATGTTTAATAACTCTGGTATGGCGCAATTTAAGGATTTCTTTTTGGGTAATGGCACACCTCCAAAATCTAGAATTGCAGATACCCAGAAATGTTTGCGAGTAAGCGGAAAACACAACGACTTAGAAGAGGTGGGTTTTGATACGTATCACCATACGATGTTTGAAATGTTAGGTAATTGGTCTTTTGGTGATTATTTTAAGAAAGAGGCTCTAACATGGTCATGGGAATTATTAACGGAAGTATATAAGTTACCAAAAAACAGGATCTATGTTTCTGTTTTTGAAGGCGATGAAAAGGACAATGTGCCTTTTGATCAAGAAGCTTTTGATCTTTGGAAATCGATATTAGGAGATGATAAAAATATTATTTTAGGAAACAAGAAAGATAACTTTTGGGAAATGGGAGATATTGGGCCTTGCGGTCCATGCTCCGAAATACATATAGACTTACGGGATCAAGCAGAAGTAGATTTAATCCCCGGAAAAGACTTGGTTAATAATGATCATCCTCAGGTGGTTGAAATCTGGAACAATGTCTTTATGCAATTTGAACGAAAAGCAGATGGTTCGCTACTTCCATTACCTGCAAAACATGTAGATACTGGAATGGGTTTTGAACGATTATGTATGGCAATTCAAGGCAAAAAATCAAATTATGATACCGATATTTTTCAGAATACTATTAGTGTTTTAGAAAAAATGTCTAATAAAAAATATGGAGAAAAGGGCACATTAAGGTCTGACAATTACGTAGATGTATCCATGAGAGTCATCTCAGATCACTTAAGAGCCGTTGCTTTTGCAATTGCCGACGGGCAACTACCATCAAATGCGAAGGCAGGATATGTAATTCGTAGAATATTAAGAAGAGCGGTGCGATATGGCTATTCTTATTTAGATTTTAGAGAACCTTTTATATGTAAATTAGTACCTGTTTTGGCCGAACAATTCAAAGATGTTTTTCCTGAATTAAACATACAATTGGATTTTGTAAGTAGAGTAATTGAAGAAGAAGAAAAAACATTTTTAAGAACTTTAGAATTGGGCTTAAAAAGGTTAGATAATATATTTAAGGAGGCTAGTACTAGTTCTTTGAAAACATTAGAAGGGAGAATTATTTTCGAGTTATCTGACACTTTCGGCTTTCCTGTGGATTTAACAGCCCTAATTGCTAAGGAAAAAGGTTTTTCAATAGATGAAGAGGGTTTTAAAGCCGCATTGTCTGAACAAAAAGCCCGTTCAAGAAAGGATGCTAATAAAGAAGCAGCAGACTGGATAGAGCTTGGAGATCTGGATGGAGTTGAATTTTTAGGATACGATTTCAGTGAGTCGGAAGCTCAATTAATGAAATACAGAATCGTTAAAACCAAAAATGGAGAAGAATTACATTTAGTACTTGACAGAACCCCCTTTTATGCAGAAATGGGTGGACAAGTTGGAGATACAGGAACAATAACTTTGGATATAAATGATCAAAAACATACCACTTTTGTTCTTGACACCAAAAAAGAAAATGATCTATTTGTGCATGTTGTTAAAGATAATAAGCTAAAAGAATTGATTTGGGATGTAAATACCCCGATTAATGTTTTTGCAAAAATAGATAGTCTTAGGCATGATGACATTAAAAAGAACCATACGGCCACACACTTAATGTTATCAGCCATGCGTCAAGTAATTGGTAGTCATGTGGTACAAAGAGGTTCTTTTCAAAACAACGAAGTAACTCGCTTCGATTTTTCTCATTTTTCGAAAGTTACGGATGAAGAATTATTGAAAATTGAAGACATTGTGAATGAAAAGATAAGGGCAAATATTTTATTGGATGAAAAACGGAATGTGCCAATGGCAGAAGCTCAAAAACTAGGAGCCACAGCTACTTTTGGAGAAAAATATGGAGATTTCGTAAGAATAATCACTTTTGACCCCAATTTTTCTGTAGAATTATGTGGCGGCTCTCATGTGCCAGCTACCGGAGAAATAGGCTTATTTAAATTTACTTCGGAAGGATCAGTTTCAGCTGGTGTAAGAAGAATTGAAGCAGTAACAGGCAAAAAAGCTTTAGAGTTGTTTAGAACACAAGATGCCACTTTAGAAGCAATTAAACAGTTATTGAAAGGGGCTGCCGATTTGCCAAAAAGCATAGAATCACTCATTGAAGAAAAAAATCAACTTCAAAAAAGAATAGAGAGTTTTGAAAATGAAAAAATTCAAACGATTAAAAATGCTTTATTACAAAAAGTTGAATCTACTAATGGAATAGCTATCCTTTCTGAAATTGTCGAGATAACTTCAATTGATAGCTTAAAAACATTAGCTTTTGAATTAAAACAGAAATTAGAAAATTCGTTTATAGTCCTAGGGGCAATAATTAACCAGAAACCAAATTTAGCAATTTTGATTGATGAAAATTTAGTTAAAGAAAAGGGATGGAATGCTGGAAATATTGTTAGAGAAGCTGCTAAAGAAATAAAAGGTGGCGGTGGTGGACAAGCTCATTTCGCTACTGCGGGCGGAAATGATACTAATGGATTAATGGAAGCAATTAAAAAAGCAAAAGAAATTTTGAATAACTAAAATGCTACTGATAAGTATTTAAAATCTATTTTTTTTGAAAAGTATTTTAAAGAATTTGGTAAATTAATCTAAGCTTTTGAGGAAGAAAAAAGATTAGGCCATAAATATTTTGG
>DAIQBE010000376.1:0-4181 GCA_036781325.1 Leadbetterella sp.
ATCGGCCTTTTTATAAAAATCTTTTAACGATTCTTTTTCGAGTCTTTCCAAAACCTTTAACTTATCGAAATCCAAAGGGGTTTCACTTCCGAGAAACAAGGTATTTACTACTTCATACACATATGGAAAAGTATTAGTAAATCCATTTCTAATTCTTTCAGTAGGCACCCAAGAGATGGCAATTCCACCATCCTTCAATTTTGATTTTAACAATTTAAAATAGTCTTCGGAATATAAATTTCCAGAGTATGCAGACTTTGGTCTTAATGCATCGGCTTCAATCACATCATACTTTTTTGAACTATTATAGAGGGTATATCTGCCGTCTTTTAAAATCATGTTAACTCTCTTGTCATTCAATATTCTTGTTGGAGCATCAAACTTTGTACGCTTTACATACTCCTCTAACACTTTAGGTTGATTGACAATCACCTCAAAACAATCAATCTTTTTGGTTATATTTCTACCTCCAGCGTTATAAAGCGTACAACCAGACCCTAGTCCAATAATAGCTATATCTTCAGGTTTAGGATGAATATATAATGGCAAAGCCCCCAGCATGATATGAACATAATCTTCACGCATTGGCAAAAAACTTTGTCCTAAACCATTTACAAAAACAGTGGAAACAGTACTATCAATTTTTATAGAAGATAATGCCGTTTCATCTTCACTATAAATAAAATTTTTATCTTCCATTACCCCACTCAAATTTTTCCAAAACGTTGCATTAGACGGAATGAAATAGATGGTAACAAAAAGCGAGACAATCATAAAAGCATAGTTAAAAATATTTTTGGGTTTATCTTTAAATAAAATAAAAACATAAAAGACGCCCAAAACACAAATAAGTTTTATGGTCATGGAAGAACCTAAAGAATTAAAACCAATTAAAGTTACAAACCATGCGGCAATGGTAGACCCAACAATATTCATGAATTGTAGCCAACCCACTTTTCTACCCACATTCTCAAATTTATCTTGAATTATCATTTGGGATAAAGTAAAACTAAAACCCATAATAAAAGTAGGAATTGCCATTAAAAACAATGGGATTATGGCCATTGTGGTAAGATTTATTTTAAAAGAATTTATCGTATCATACCCTTTAAAAAAAACCATTAACGGCTTTAGAGCAGGAATTTTGGTAACAGCCAAATGTAAAATCAAAATGGAAGCGGCAGTATAAAAATAAAGGAAATACTGAGTCCTAAGAAAAAATCTTAATTTACTTCCTTTAATTTTTTTCGCTATACGAACACCAATATAGGTTCCTAAAGCCATCGAACCCAAATAAATTGAAAGAATAATTGAAAAAGTAACTGCATACGATTTCATCATTGTGTCTAACATTCTAAACCAAATAATTTCGAAGGAAATGGCCATGAATCCAGAAACGGTATATTGCAAAATCCAGAACAAAAAACCTTTATTCCAGATGAATTCACCATTGGAATCTTTGGTGCTAACAGGATGATTTACGTTTTTTAAATTTGCCGCTTTTTTTGTTTGAAAAAATACATAAAGAGCCGTTATTGCACAAATAAAATTCAGTGCTGCTCCCAATCTAACCGCATTTTCAAATCCGATTTTAGGAATTAAAACAAACGAAGTCACAAATGTGCCGATGGCAGCACCTAAAGTATTGGTAAAATAAAGTAAACTAATAAAACTGGCTTGATTTTGGGCATTTTTTTCTTCGAACGATTTTGACAATAATGGCAAAGAAAGTCCCATTAAAAAAGTAGGAAACAATAATACCAAAAACAAAATACTATAAATACCGAAAGTGGATGCTCCTGCTAAAATATTACCCACATAGAGCCAATCATAAAGAATAAATTTACTCACTAAAGCAAAAATCCCAATACCTAATTCAGCAAGCAAAAACAAAAGGATTGGCCTATTTTTTGGAACCCGGTCGGCAATCTGCCCACCAACTAAATACCCTAAGCCTAAGCCCGCCATAAATGCAGAAACTATTAAACTAATGCTTACGGAAGATATACCCGTGTAAAAAACCAACCATCTTTGCCAAATAACTTGGTAAATAAGAGCGGCAAACCCTGAAAAAAAGAATATAAAAATTAAAAGAAATGAATTTGACTTCTGTGAAGAATCTGTCTTATAAGTCATTATTGGTTTTTTAGGTACAAAAGACAAAATAAAACCAAATTAAAAAGGAATCCAAACTTAATCAAAAAAATACAAAAACGTTTTCAATAAATCTTGTATAAATTAATAAATCTGCAGGAACCTTAAAAAAAAAAGAAACTATTAAAAAAACCTAGATTATTCCCTAAGAAGAAAGAATTAAGTAGTATTTATAATTACTACTTAATTCTTACGAAGACCTTATTTATCATTCAAAATCAATGGGGTATTTCCTCTACCTCCCATGATGATTATTTTCGAATTAGGAGAAGCCGCTAATTCCTTTTGAGCTTTAATCATTTCATATTGAAGTTGCTTATCTGTAAGTGAAGAAGTAATAATCTTTTGATAATCTGAAATACCTTGCGCCTCTACTCTTTTTCTTTCTGCTTCTTGTTTTTCTTTTTGAAGAACAAACTGCATTTTTTGAGCGTCTTGTTCGGCATTTATCTTAGATTCGATAGTTTTCTTTACAGACTCAGGCAAATTGATATTTCTCACCAAAAGCTGCTCTAAAACGAGTCCCCTTGACGTAAAATCCGCTTCAATTGCTTTAAAAATTTTGCTTTGAAATTCATCTCTTTTGGAAGAATAAAGTGCTACAGCATCATAATAAGCCGATATATCTCTGATTCTTGTTCTAGCCAAGGGCCGCACAATAACATCTACATACTCTTTACCTATTTTACTTAAAATGGCAGGCGCCTGATCAGGTTTTACACGAAACAAAACCGTAAGATCAATTGAAACTTCCAAACCATCCGCAGAAAGAACTCTAATGGCATCATCTCCAGATTTCATTCCTTCATCATGCACTCCAGACATGGTATAATTTTGCGTTTTAGCTTCAAAATCAACCACATCCATTAGCGGATTTACAAAATTCAAACCCGGATACAAAACACCATCTTGCACCTTTCCAAAAAGTGTTTTTACACCAATTCTACCAGCGTCTATTTGCCGAAAAGTAGAAGATGCCAATCCAATTAAAACTAAAACTAAGCCAATAATTCTAAAAGTATTGGCAAATCTAGCAAATGGGGAATTTTGATTTTTTAGCGAAAATCCCATTAAAAAAGCAATAACACCTAAAACTGAAAGTATCATAGTATTTATTTTTTTTAAATATACCTAAAATTAAAGTCGCAATTATATAAAATCAAACGAAAATTGATAAATGGAAAAAAAGCAAATGGAAATAGGCTGTATGAAGGGATAGCAAATTAGAATTTTCTTAAAATCAAACTAAATCTCCCTTCCGATCGTTTGAAACCTTAGTCAATCCAATAATATTTTACAAATGAAAACAGCATTTTCCATCATTTTTTTGACTTTTTCTTTATTATCTTGTAAGACTAATTCGGAAATTTCAACTGCCATAGATAGCCCAATTCCATTAGCTCTAGAACCAAAAATAGAAAATGAAATTGTTCTATCGAACAGAGGAATTATTTGGGGTTTCGATTTTTTGCCCAATGGTGAAATATTGTTTACCGAAAAATCTGGAAAACTTGGTTTGTTTTTCGAAGGTAAAATCACAGAACTTACTGGCTTACCCAACGATATTAATTCAGAAGGACAAGGGGGCTTATTAGACATTGCCTTACATCCTAATTATAAAACTAATGGATGGGTATACGCCACTTACTCTAGCCTCTCTGGAGGAAACGGCGTTCTAAATTTAATTCGGTTTAAAATTGAAAATAACACTATAAAAAACATAGAAAATATTTTTAAAAGCTCAGCCACCAACAAATGGAAGGGACACTATGGCAGCAGAATAGTATTTGATAAAAAAGGGATGTTGTACTTAAGTGTTGGCGAAGGCGGCCCAAGCAGTTATGGTGGAGAATCTGCACCTAATCAAAATGCACAAAATGTAAAAGAAGGTTGGGGAAAAGTGCATAGAATGTTGGACGATGGAAAAATACCTTCAGATAACCCTATTTTACCAGGCAATACTACTCCAAGCACTATTTTTTCTTTTGGTCACCGCAATCCTCAGGGATTAGTATTAAATACAGATT
>DAIQBE010000377.1:0-4176 GCA_036781325.1 Leadbetterella sp.
AATGTTTAACAACCGTTTGTTTTCAGGCAATGAAGAAGTAATTTCTGTTTTACAATCTATAGAAACAAATCGAATAACTTTAATTGGAATGCTGAAGTATGGAAATGGAGCTATAATGGGAGCTCGGGGAGGAAATGGAACCATTATTATTAAAACCGATTTGAATGAATAAACCCAACTCTCATTATCTAAAAACTCTTTTATTCTTCTAGCTTTATCTTTACCTAAAACTTCAACCAATTCTTCAAAAGGTGCATTTTTGGCGTTTGCGATGCTTTTAAAATGTGTAAGTACTTTAGTGGCTGTAGTTTTTCCGATTCCATTAGCCGACTCAAGGCTACTGATTAAAAAACTCTTGCTTCTTCGATTTCTATGATGTGTTATTCCAAATCGATGAGCTTCATCTCTACAGCGTTGAATCAATTTTAAAGATTCTGATTTTTTGTCAATATAAATTGGAAGAGAATCTTCAGGAAAATAAATTTCTTCTAATCGTTTAGCAATGCCAATAATAGGTATTTTACCATAAATTCCTAAAGATTTTAAAGCATCACATGCCGCCGAAAGTTGGCCTTTTCCTCCATCAATAATTATTAAATCTGGGAAATCGGCTTTTTCTTCGATAAGCCTCGTGTATCTTCTTGCTACCACTTCATTCATAGTGGCAAAATCATCTGGGCCAACTACAGTTTTAGGAATATAATGTCGATAATCCTTGGTAGAAGGCTGCCCATTCAAAAAACAAACCATAGCCGAAACAGGGTTAGTGCCTTGAATATTAGAATTATCAAAACATTCGATGTGCCTTGGTAGCGTTTTTAATTGTAAATCTTGTTTTAATTTAATTAAAATCCTATCTCTTTTATTGGAAGTTCCACTCGCAGCGGCTGCATCTCTTTCGGCTTTTTCATGCCTAAAATACATCACATTTCTAAGAGACATTTCAATTAGTTTCTTTTTATCGCCTATTTGTGGAATGACAATCTGAGCTTTAAAGTCAATTTCTGGATTAATATTAGAAATAATTTCTTTGGCATCACTTTCGTACGTATTTCGTAAATCGAAAATTACAATTCCTAAAATCTCTTCATCAGTTTCTTCTAATCTCTTTTTTACTTCTAAAGTCTGTGTTCGTACAATGGTGCCATTTATAACTTTCAGATAGTTTACATAAGCCGCAGATTCATCCGATTGAATACTAAACACATCGGCATCATGAATACTAGGAGTAACAACTGTTGCTTTAGACTGATAATTTGACAGAAAATCAAGTTTTAACTTATAGCTATGAGCATCTTCAAAAGCTAGGTTTTTAGCTGAAACAGACATTTTATCTTCAAAATATCGTTTCGCTGGGCCAATATTCCCTTTTAAGATTTGATGGATTTGATTTATTTCATTTTGATATTCCAATTCATCTTGCAATCCTTCACAAGGTCCTTTGCAATTTCCAATATGATATTCCAAACAAATCTTGAATTTTTTTGACTTTACATTCTCTTCAGACAAATTATATTTACAAGTTCGAATAGTAAACAAACTAGTAAACATATCTAATAAGGCATACATAGCTTTTGCATTTACATATGGGCCGTACATTTTCCCCTTTTCTCTATCCTCTATTCTTCTAGTGGTAATTATTCTAGGAAATCTCTCATTAGTAATACATACATAAGGATATGTTTTGTCGTCTCTTAATAAAATATTGTATTTGGGTTGATGCTCCTTAATTAAGGTATTCTCCAATAATAGAGCATCGTATTCAGTAGGAACAACAGTATATTCTAAGCGATGAATATTTATGATTAGTTTTCTTGTTTTTTTATCTGTCTTATCAAAGTTATAAAAATAACTACTAATCCTATTTTTAAGATTCTTTGCCTTTCCTACATAAATAATTTCAGAGCTTTCGTCATAATATTTATATATGCCAGGCTCGTTAGGCAATAAGGGAAGTAAAGATTTATAATCGAATTTTATTTCTGACATGAAGTCCTGAGAAAACTAAAAAATAAGTAAATAAGCTATAAAATAGATTTCTATCCATTTTATAAAAATCTTAAAAATGAATTAATACAAAATAAAGGGATTTCTATTTTAATAACCCAATTATCCAAACAGAAATTCCCGCAATACCTAAACCGAGAGATTCTCTTCCTAATTCTATATTTATAGTTTTCATTCCCATAGCATTTAGCCTAACCCCCTCCCATTCTACTGGAAATTGATTGGCAGCCCAAAGCAAATAAATAAGACCCACTGCAAAATACATTATTCTATCTCTTTTTCCTTTTTTCCAAAGCAATAAAATAGGTAATAAATAGGTAGGTATCCAAACTATTGGATCTGGGTCGTTATATTGAACGGCTGCAAAAAATATAAATAATAAAGTAAAAAAATACTTTATTATTTTAGTAAAATTAGTTGACATAATAGTAAATATTAAGTTTTTGGTATTTATTCAAAATTAAAACTATTTAAAGTTTAATCAAATCTTTTAATAGAAATTTTCGATTCATTAAACATAATATTGAATTTAAAATAGCCTATTTTAAAGGTTAATCTTAAGTATAACAAGCAGGTTAGTAGAATAATAAATAGTTGTAATAAAAAAAGTCCATCATTTTACATGCTGGAAATCGTGAATACATTTTTTTTAGGTAATTATAAAAAAGTTAAAAGTGAATGAAAAAGTAGAAATGAAAAAACTTGCGAAGATATGTAAACTTGTCCTTGTCAATTAAATATTTTTTCCTACTTTTGTGGTGGCAAATTACCAGCTCCTACTTAATCCCCCAGGACCGGAAGGTAGCAAGGGTAGGTGGTTGTAGCGGTGAATTTGCCATTTTTTTTCTTCTTTTCTACCTTTATTTTTTAAAATTATATCACATGAAATTTTTTGTAGACACTGCAAGTTTAAAAGAAATCAAAGAAGCTCAAGATCTGGGTATTTTAGATGGTGTTACTACTAATCCCTCGCTTATGGCAAAAGAAGGTATTGGGGGAGCAGAAAATATAAAGAAACATTATAAAGCTATTTGTGAAATTGTAGACGGTGATGTAAGTGCTGAAGTAATCTCTACTGATTTTGATGGAATGGTTAAAGAAGGAGAAGAATTAGTAAAAATTGACTCCCAAATAGTAGTTAAAATACCCATGATAAAAGACGGTATAAAGGCTATAAAATATTTTTCAGAAAGAGGAATTCGTACAAATTGCACATTGGTGTTTTCTGCTGGTCAAGCTTTATTAGCAGCCAAAGCTGGCGCAACCTATGTTTCACCTTTCATTGGCAGATTGGATGACATCAGCATGGATGGTCTTATTTTGATTCAAGACATAAGGACTATTTATGATAATTATGGATTTTCAACTCAAATATTAGCGGCTTCTGTCAGACATTCGATTCATATATTAGAATGTGCAAAAATTGGAGCCGATGTAATGACTGGTCCACTTTCAGCCATTTTGGCTCTTTTAAATCATCCACTTACAGATAGCGGCTTAGCCAAATTTTTAGCAGATCACGCTAAAGTTAATTAAGAATATCTTTAAAAGTATTTGCCATTTTATATTTTAATAGATGAGCGAACCCATAATTTCTCTTTCTAAAGCTGATATTTATCAAAAAGAAAATTTGATATTATCTAATGTAAATTTTAGCATATCTAAAGGAGAATTTGTGTATCTGATTGGCAAAACAGGCAGTGGAAAAAGCTCTCTTCTAAAAACCCTCTATGCTGATTTATGGTTAGAAAAGGGTTCAGCCACTGTGGTGGGATATTCTTTAGAAAAAATAAAGCATAAAGAAATTCCATATTTAAGAAGAAAAATAGGTATTATTTTTCAAGATTTCCAGCTTTTATCTGATCGAAATGTGCTTCACAACCTTCAATTCTTTATGGAAGCCATGGGCTGGGAGGAAAAAGGAAAAATTGATAAAAGAATATCAGAAGTTTTAGAATTAGTTGGTTTGCCCGATGTTTTGAAAAAGATGCCACATCAACTTTCAGGAGGAGAACAACAAAGGATAGCTATAGCAAGGGCATTGTTAAATCACCCAGAGATTTTATTAGCCGATGAGCCAACAGGAAATTTAGACCCAGAAAAATCTATTGAAATTTTAAAGTTGTTTTTTAAAATAAATGAAGTTTCAAAAACCGCAGTGCTAATGGC
>DAIQBE010000378.1:0-4171 GCA_036781325.1 Leadbetterella sp.
AAGCATGGATAACCCCTGAAATGCCAAGGGAATATCCCGTTAGCTGAGGTTTTCCGGCTATTTTGTCGGGCCAACTTATTTGATTTTTATTAACCACACCCCTTTTTAATAAGTAATTACCAGATTGTTTTATTAAATTGATTAGACTTTTGTCTTTGGTAATTTTTTCAATTGCAGAAAGCGAGACAATGTAGCCAGAACAACCAGTCATGATGTCGAAAGTTGCATTTTCAATATTTTGAAAGAGACTTTTGATGAGTTCTAGTCCCTCATCAACCAGCTGCGTATCGTTCAGCCATTTTCCAGATTGAACCATTCCGTATGCAATTCCAGCCAGGCCCTCGTGAAATCCAATTTTATCTTTGTTGAAATTCAAGAATTGCCCTTTGGTTTTTTGCCATGCTCCAATGGAGGTTTTTTTAAAAATTTCTAATCCAAAGTAGTTGTAACTTGCAGAAAGAAAGAAGGCAATTCCTGATGATCCTTCATAGAAATTAATCGGTAAAGCACGTAGAATTTTTTCTGCATTTGCTATATGAGAGTTGTAGAAAATCCCAGTCCAATTACATCTATCTTCATACCAATATGCTTGATCGCAAATTTCTTCAGCGATTTGTTTTACTATTTTTTCGTAAATAACGGTTTCATTCATAGAAATATATTTCTGCAATTTGGTCAGCGTTTAACATTTGTAGTTTAAAAAATTCTAAGGAATCGGATACCGCTTTTTTGTCGTCGCTATAGTCTAAAAGCAATTCATAGAGAATCAAGAAGAATTTTACAAGAAGATATTGGGCTACTCTAGATTTTAATTCTGTTTTTTCCCCAGCATTGAAATTTCTTTTTTTACAGTATTGATGCCAGAAAATATTAATTTGTTGAATTATCTTATTCTCTATTTTAGGGAATTTCTTTTCATAGTTTTTTTTCAAATAATGGCCAAGTGTTATCCAGTCGCCGATCAAAAAACTTAAGTCCCAGGCAGGGTCACCAATGCCAGCCATTTCCCAATCAATAAGCCAAATTGGACTATCAGTTCCGGCTTGATGACGATAGGATATCATCCAATTCGTAAAACGGACATCTAAATGTATGAAGGAATCGTTTTTCCAGCTGCTTCGTGCTTTTTTTAGTGTTTTCATCCAGGCTTTATTATTAAAAACCTCCTTCATTACATCATAGGCTATAGGATAATTATCTTTTATGTTTTTTTGGTAGTCTTTATTTGAAACATCTAAAAACCAGGGATACGCTTCTTTCAGCGAACTGTTTTTTAAAACCTCGGTAGGAATATTATGCATTGCTGCTAAACAGTGAGCAAAACCATCTATTATGCATGAATCAGCGATAAATGGACCGTAATAAAAGTAATCGAAAATTCTACAAACACCATTGAGTTGTTTCATAATTAAAATATGATTTTCTTCATCATATTTTAAATATTCAGGAATAAATTTTCTTATTTCCTCATATTCAACCTCCGAATATATCATTTTATAGATGTTTGCTTCAATTTCCATTGATTGGATATAATCTTCATCTAAAATGTCGGGTTGTTTAACTAGTATATTTTTTGATTTGTCTTGAAAGCGATTAACTAGAAAATTTGTATTTCTGCTTGAAGCGTCTCTAATTAAAAGATCTCCCTCAATGATACTTTTTTTATCAATAAAGCCAAAAAGCAGAAGATAGTCGCAACAATTGTCAAGGGTTAAAACCATAGAATGAAGTTTTTATAAATTTTGCTTTTTCAACAACAAATTAAAGTATTTTATTAGTATTATTGTATGAAAAAATTGAGCCAAATATTTTGAAAAAGCCTATTTTTAAGATTTCTTTTTGTATTACTTGTATGAATAGGCTTCATCATTTAAAACAAACCTTGCCAAAGAATCTTAAAGATAATGAGAAATACCCAGAAGTAGAGTTTGTGATATTGGATTATAATTCTCAAGATGGACTGGAAGATTGGGCAAAAAAGAATTTTTCAAAATGGCAAGGGAAAGTAAATTATTACAAAACAGATTCTCCTGAATTTTATGATTTTAGTCACTCTCGAAACTTAGCCATGCGTATGGCAAAGGGGGATATTATTTGTAATCTAGACGCGGATAATTATACAGGCCCGAATTTTTGTGACTATATCAATAAAATGTTTCAAATGAATGAAAATATATTTCTTTCTTCACGAAAAAGTGGTTTTTCAGATTTGAAGGGCAGAATTTGTTTTCATAGAAATGATTTTCATAGCCTAAATGGTTATGATGAAAAAATAGATGGGTATGGATATGAGGATATTGATTTTTTGAACCGCCTAAAATTGTTAGGTAGGCGGGAGGTTCAAATTAAAGACCCGACTTTTCTACATGCTATTCAACATGATAACAATCAAAGAGTTTTAAACAATAAAAGGGTAATAAACTTTAAGAAATTGTTTATTTTGAAGAAAAGCCCCACACGAAGTGCAGTGCTTTTTGTATATAAGAACAAAGATTTTGAGTTTGCCGAAATTAATGACAGTTGTTTTGAAAATGAAGGGAATGAACATGAATATGTAAAACCAATGTCTATTTTTTATAGATACAATATAATAGAGAATAGTCTGCAATTTGGGTCAAATGTGGACTTAAACTTCTCCAAGGACATGTTTGAAGTTACAGATATGCAGACTATATCGGATTTTGTTTTTTATTACACACAATTGTTCAATAAGGCAATTTTAAAAACCAATGCAAAGAATAAGGTGGTCTCTGTAAACAAAGGGGGGATTGCAAAGACAATATTGTATAAAAACTTTAATTATTCAGAGCCATTATTAATTAACACATGATAAGTTTTTTTTCTAAAAACAAGATGTTCTGTGTAGCTATTTTTATTGAGCCTACTCACATAAGCCAATGTTTAAGTATAGTAGAAGAATCGCTTCAGAATGGAAGTTATTTTATTCAATTAGGATCTGAAAAAGGGGATCATTTGAAAATATATTATAGCCATTTATCTAACCAAGAAATTAAGAAAATAAAGGAAAAAATTATTCAAATACATGCTATAAAAGACCCAGAAATATATGAAGAAACAGGGAAAGAACTCTTATTTTCTAGTTACAAGAACGGCACCTTGTTGACACTAAACCATATCGACTCCACAAAAGATTTTTATTTTAAAAATGTTAAAGAAGGGGAAATTTTGAAAACGTTTTTAATGGCTTCTGGGTATTTATTTTTACAATCCTTGAAAGAGCACGCGTATGGCTTTTCAGAAAAAAAACGAGTGAACTTTTCTTTGTTTCTGTTGCTTCTTGCATCTTCTGAATTTACTAAATCAAGCAAGAACGTAAATGCATTTCTAAAACGCAATTATCAAGAGGCAAAGATTCCAGACGGAACAATTGCTCAACTAAATACAATTCTATTTGAAACCAAAGAGAGCGAAGTGGGGTCCTGGGAAAATGAATTTAGGATGGAATCTGAAAAAATAATAGATCAATTGGGTATTCTATATTATATTAAGGTATTAGCTATTATTTTGGATTTAAAAAACGGAGAAAAACAATATTTAAAATCAGTTTTTAGTCAATTTTTAAAGTCCATTCATATAAAAGTCTAAAATTGTTTTTCTAAATACATATTCGTATTTGGCTTGAATTAAGTCTAGGTTTGTTTTATCAAACTTTGTTTTAGACAATATATACTCGAGCGTATTAATGGACCCTTCTTTATAACGGACACTGATTGATTCAAATGCTTGTTCCATTATTTTGGCTTGCTTGTTTATTGCCTCTAGTTTCTTATAAGAAGAGGTTAAATTAATGAGAGCTATATTTAAAGTATTGGATTCTTGTATTTCTATTTCTTGGGTTTGAAAATCTGCTATTTTCTTAGATATTGTTGCATTTTGTGTTCTATATTTTGTTGAAAATCCATTGTAAATAGGGATTCTTATACTCACACCAATGGCCCGGTTGAAATTAAAGCCAAGTTGGTTGAAATATCTAAATGTTTGAAAACTACCGCTTTGTTGTTCTACCATATTGTTTACAAATAGTTTTTGACCATTATAGTTTATGAAATCTGAACTTTGGGCAATTTTTTGAGTACTCGGTTGTCCGTCGCCTATAAATCGTTCTTTTGGGGCAGCACTTGAATAATTTGTACCCAAATAACCAAATAAG
>DAIQBE010000379.1:0-4167 GCA_036781325.1 Leadbetterella sp.
AGGCTCGGTTAATCCAGCAAAAGGGGAGCCCAAGGTAATTATTTGTTGTATCATTTCAGGTTTTGCTTTTGCAGCTTGCCTTGCAAATACACCCCCTAAACTCCACCCGACTAAGCTAATTTTTTCGCCCGTTAAAGCATAAATTTCTTCTAACTTTTCAATTAATAAATCCAAGGATTCTAGTTTTCCAATGTTTCTGCCCAGTCCCCAATCGTACACGTTATAGCCTAATTTTTTCAAATGTTTCCTTAAATACGAAGTTGACCTTCTAGAGCTCATAAATCCAGGTAAAACCATTACTGGATGACCATCTCCAGACTTTGTAGATTTATAAACTTTACTGTAAGAATATGACATACCCAATTCGAAAAGAGCCCTTCCAGGTTCACTGAGCAACAACAACATGGAAGGACGACTTACTTCTTGCTTCATTTATTAACGGATTGAATAGGCCCGCACGTTTTAAGACCGCTAATTAAAGACCAAATATCGAGTTATAAAACTTTTCAAGTTAAAATAGTACAAATAATTAACAAAAAGATGAAAAATTTTGTCATATGTTCATAATTTATGCATCTTTATACAGAATTTAAATGCATCATCAGAAATTAAAAATATACACTACAAAGGGGTTTGTTAATGGAAAAAAACGAAGAAATACAAAAAATAGTACAAGATAATGTTTTTCAAAAGAAGTTAGCAAGAATTTCAGTTCAGAAAAACATAAGTCAAGTGCAAGCCAATCTTGAAGCAGAATCCTATTTGAATGAGCTTTTTACTGAACATGATCCTACAACCAATATTGGTTTTGTGGAGTTGTTTCAATATATGCTTTCTAAGGGCTACGATAAAACAATTGACGTTAATCCAGATGAATTGAAAAGTTTGGCAAAACTTATGCGTTCCCATCCGATAGCTTTTGTTTTAACCCACAAGTCGTACATCGACTTATTAGTTCTTTCTTTGGTTTTGGCTCGATATGGCCTACCATTGCCTTTTCTTTTTGCTGGAAAAAACCTCGATTTATTTCTTTTCGGAAAGCTCGCAAGAAAAAACGGTTTAATTTTTATAAGAAGGTCTTTCAAAGACAATCCTATTTATAAAGCCACTTTGCGGCATTTTATTACCTATTTGCTCAATAAGCAAGCGAATTTTATGTGGGCCATAGAAGGCACTCGCTCTCGAACAGGAAAGTTGGTTTGGCCCCAAATGGGAATTCTGAAATACATTATGGAAGCCAATCAAGATGCTCAACAAAAAGTAAAATTTGTTCCCGTTTCCATAGTGTTTGATTTGATACCCGACGTGGCTGAAATGACGGAAGAGGGAAGGGGTAAAACCAAAAATCCAGAAAACATCAAATGGATGTATAATTACTGGAATTCAATGGGAAAATCTAACATGGGAAAGATTTCCTTGCGGATAGGAACACCATTGGACATGCACGAGCAGCAAAGTTTTGAATTACCCAAAGAAAACACAGATGACAACCATGAAAGTACTTTAGATGAAAAAAGTATTTCAACTTTGGCCTTAGATTTAGTACATAAGATAAATGACATCACACCAATTACCACTGTTTCACTCGTATGTTTATCGGTATTAAGCAAATTTGCTCTTACAAAACGTGGAGTTGAAAGCCATGTGGTTAATATGATGCAGCTCATTGAAAGACACAAAGACGACGCCCTTGTGGATCGGGGAAAACCAATTGGAGAAAGTGTCCAAGTTGCTTTAAATCTTTTGACTCAAAGTGGCGTTTTGCTTCAACAGGGCGAAAGCTTACATGCAAAATATACCGTAAATCGAGAAAAATATTTACCAGCGACCTATTATGCTAACATGTCGGTACATCATTTTTACCACAGAGCATTTATTGAACTTGCACTATTAAAAGTTGCTCATTTAAAGGCAAAAGATCGACTTTTTGCTTTTTGGACAGAAATTATGTTTTTAAGAGGATTTTTCAAGTTTGAATTTTTTTATTCCAATAAAGAACAATTCGTTTCAGAAATAGAGTCGGAATTAGAGTTCATAAATAAAAATTGGCAAGAAGAACTTTTCGAAAAAGAAAGCGATATTATCGATACATTAAAAGGTCGAAGAATGTTGATTTCACCTGTAATTCTTAGTAATTACATTGAAGCCTATAAAGTAGTTTTCCATGGGTTACATAATTGGGACGCTACGGTGGTGTTTGAAGAAAAAAAATTTATTGATTACTGTCTTTTTTTAGGAGAAGAAATGCATTGGTTGGGACAGATTAAAAGAGTAGAGGCCGTTTCTAAACCCTTTCTTTTAAATGGGATACGTTTAGCTAACAATCTAAAAATTATTCCGGAAAAAAATAATCAAAAAAAAGACGAGATATATAAGAACTACTTAGAACTAGAAGGACTTTCGGAAAGGATAAACAAACTTCAAAGCTACACTCTTGACAAACATGGAAACACCATTATTGAAGATGTGCCTTTTACAAGAGAAATAGTTCCAGGCTCAAAAACTGATAATATAACCCGGGAAATTTTAGAAGGAGAAAAGGGGCCACACATTGGGGCATTTTTTGATTTAGACCGAACACTGATTGACGGTTTTTCTGCAAAGGATTTTGTTAAATCTCGCTTAAAAAGTGGTAAATTTTCCTCAAAAGAACTTCTTAGTCAGTTTTCTGGGGTGCTTTCTTATGCTACTGGTGGAGGAAACTTCGCAAACTTGGCAAGCATAAGTGCCAAAGGAGTAGAGGGTTTGCCCGAACAGGTTTTTATTGAATTAGGCGAAGAGGTATATCAAAATAAATTAGCCAATGCCATTTTTTCAGAATCTCGGGCATTGGTAGAGGCACACCTTTCTATGGGACATTCGGTGGCTATTGTGTCGGCAGCCACACCATATCAAGTAGAACCCGTAGCAAGAGACTTAGGTGTGGAAATAGTAAAATGCACGAGAATGGAAGTTGAAAACGGGCTTTTTACAGGAAAAATAATTGAACCAGCGTGCTGGGGCGAAGGCAAAGCCATTGCTGGAAAAGATTTGGCAGAAGAGCTAAATTTAGATATGGGGAAAAGCTATTTTTATACGGACAGTGCCGAAGATCTTCCACTTTTAGAGATAGTTGGCAAGCCAAGACCCATAAATCCAGACAGTAAATTATCAATTTTGGCTTTTCAAAACGATTGGCCAGTGCTTAGATTTTCGGAAGCAAATACCTCAAAAATTAGTAATTTGGTAAGAACTGGAGCCGCCGGGGGAGTTTTTGTTCCTGCTATTTTAAAAGGAATTGCCAATGGTGTTTCTAAATTATCCTGGATGGAAGGGGTGGAGTCTATGTTTTCAACAATGGGAGATTTGGGAACCGCTATTGCAGGAATAAAATTGGCGGTGAAGGGAGAAGAGCACCTTTGGTCTAGCAGACCGGCCGTTTTTATTTTAAATCATCAAAGCAATGCGGATTTTCTGATTGCCATAAAATTGATAAGAAAAGATGCAAGAGGTGTGGCAAAAAAGGAATTACAAAAAATGCCTATTATTGGTCAAATGTTGGAGGCGGCGGGCACCATATTTTTGGATAGAACTGCAGATAAAGAAAAATCTATTGCAGCACTTAAACCTGCAGTAGAAAGTTTAAAAAGTGGTGTTTCGGTGGTTATTTTCCCGGAAGGAACAAGGAGCTATGATTATACTTTGGGTAAATTTAAGAAAGGGGCTTTTCACATGGCTATGGAGGCGGGAGTTCCAATAATTCCTATTGTTTTGAAAAATGCTCATGAAGCAATGCCAAGAGGCAAAAATGTTTTTAGTCCAACTCTAGTACAGGTGGTGGTGTTGCCTCCGGTACATACGCATGATTGGAAGAAGACCAATCTGGATAAGAAAATTGAGGAAGTAAGAAATCTTTTTTTGAAAGAGTTAAATCAAGGGTAGTCTGTTATCTGTTATCAGTTTTCTGTTATCGGTTCTCCGTTTCTTTTTTTGCTTGATTTAGGATAATTGGATTTATATATTGAATTATGAATTATTATAGTATTATCTAATAATTTTATGTTGGCTTTAGTGTTGAGTAATAACTGTGATGTTTGATATTTACGGTTGTTTCGTAAACGCTTCCTTTTTAAGGTTATTTTTTCTTTTTCAGTTGATAATCCAATTTTTAGCTTTTCTTTGAATTTT
>DAIQBE010000380.1:0-4150 GCA_036781325.1 Leadbetterella sp.
TTATCGGTTTCCAAAGAAGAATTTATCTGAATTTCGAAAAATAGATTTAATAAGCTAAAAAAATCACTATTGGTGATGGGCAATCCAACAGAAACATTAAAATCATTAGTTACCTGAGGAATATTAAGCAAAAGAGGTTTAAATTGATTTTCATTTAAAACTACAATTACATGGCTTTTTTGTTTACTTTCTAAAATTAAATTACTTACAATGTCTGTTTGAAGCGTCTCATTTTGAACACTAAAAACCTTGATATCCTTTTTACTCGTTTTTAAAAGATTAGATTGAATAGACCAAGTTCCAAATTTTTTCGAAAATTTATAATTTCTTAACTTTTTACCTGCCTTATTTTCTGAATTTACATAATAATTATCTGTATCCCATATACAATCAGCTACATGGAGTTTTACCAATTGACTTACTATTTGTTCTTCCGCATTGCTTAAAGCGTTTAATCCTATAAAATAAAAAAAAGTAGAAGGTGAATCTTTAATAAGAAAATCAATTTCTTCGGCCACTTTCCTATAAGCCATCCCTTTATAACACGTATTGTTTTTTAAAAGCTTGAATTTAAGCTTTTCATAAACTTGAGATACTTTATCAAAAAAATCAAAATAATTTAGACTTGTATTTGAAAAATCAAAATCACTTTCTAACTCCCATCGTTCAATGGCTTGTGCTTCAGACATATATCTAAAAAGAAGATGAGGATTTTCTACTAAAGCTTGGTCAATATTTTCAAAATCTTTTACTAATATCTGAGCCCAAGACATAAATTTTTCAAATGTGAGGGTATTATCAAATGCTAGAAATAATTCAAAGATTTCAAAATATAGATGTATGCTGTCTAAGACCTCCAATCTGGAAAGCTTTATAACAAAGTCATCAATTGAATGAATTTGAGGGGCTAAAAATGGTTTTTCCGACAAAGAGGCAATTTCATGTTTGAAAAAGTAAACTGCCCTCCTACTCGGAAGAATAATTTGAATATTCTTCAATTCACTTAAATCGTGATTTTTAAAAACTATTTCTGCTGCTTGTTTTAGGAATGATTCCATCAGTATTTAATATTACCTAAAACTAATAGGATTAATTTAAAATAAAAACAGCTTCATATTTAATAGCAAAAAAAATAGCATGAATTACAAAAATACTAGGAAACAAAATATAACAATTCAAGATTCCAGCCCTTCTTTATAGACTTTTAAAGCCTTTTCACGAGCTAATTTATGATCGACCATAGGCATTGGATAATCTAAAGTATTTAACTCTGGAATCCACTTTTTTATGTAATCCAAATGCTTATCAAATCTTTGAGCTTGTAAACTTGGATTGAAGATTCTAAAATAGGGTGCAGCATCACATCCACTACCAGAAGCCCACTGCCAACCCCCATTATTGGCTGAAAAATCGAAATCATTTAATTTAGATGCAAAATAGGCTTCTCCCCAACGCCAATCTATTAATAGATTTTTGCACAAAAAACTAGCGGTAATCATTCTTACCCTGTTATGCATAAAGCCTGTGGCATTTAATTCTCTCATTCCTGCATCCACAATCGGAAATCCAGTTTTCCCTTCACACCATTTCTGAAATTCATTTTCATTCTTAGACCATTTTATTTTATCATAATTAGCCTTAAATGCTTTACCTAGATTAATTTGGGGGAAATTGGCAACAATACTCATGTAAAAATCTCTCCAAATAAGTTCGTTTAACCAAGTTTCATTATAATTTAAGGCTTTTCGGACACAATTTCTAATACTTATAGTACCAAACCTTAAATGCATACTCAATTTAGTGGTACCATTTATGGAAGGAAAATCTCTATTTGCAGCATAAGATGCCACTTTTGATTCATCAATCAATGGCTTTTCAAATTGTATATCCGTTTTTTCAAAAGACATTTCTTCCAAAGTTATGATTTCAATAGACGGGTATTTAAAAAAATTATTTAAATAATTTTCACTTTTAAAAGATTCATAGTGAGAAACATGTAGCGTTTCTTTCCATTTTTTTGAATAGGGTGTAAAAACAGTATAGGGTGTTTGGGAATTAGAAACTATCTCCTTATTTTCAAAAATACACTGGTCTTTAAAACTTTTAAAAATTATTCCTTTTTCATTGCAAAACGAACTAATACTTTTATCACGTTCTATTCCGTACTTTTCATAATCATGATTTACATACACTTCTTTTACATTATACTCCTCTACCAACTGTTTCCATATTTGCAAAGGAATTCCATACTTTACGTATATTTGGGAACCTATTGGTTTCAGGGATTCATTTAGATTTTCAAGAACCTGATGTATAAAATCTACTCTTCTATCTTTTCTATTTTCTAATTTTGAGAGAATATCAAAATCAAAAATAAATAAAGGCAATACCAAATAACCTGAATTCAGGGCATTAAATAATGCTACATTATCTTCCAACCTTAAGTCTCTTCTAAACCAAAATATTGCTATATCTTTTTTCATTAATTAGTATTTTTAATTTAACTTTGATTTTTAAAAAATTGTTTCCTTAACAAATCAATATTAATATGAAAAAACCACTTTTATTTTTCTGTACCATACTTTTTTTTAATCCTTCTTTTTCTCAAAGTTTTTCTACTGCCGAAGAGGTTATAAACAAGTATTTAGAAGTTACAAAAATTAAAGAAAATGCTGCGGCAATAACTGATTTGACTATGACCTATACCAGTGAAACGCAAAGAGGTGTTTCTGAGACCGAGTTTAAGTACAGTTTTCCGTTTAAATATAGCATGACCGTATTTGCAAATGGAATGGAATTAATGAGTTCCAAATTTGATGGTGAAAAATCTGTGCGGAAAAGTAGTTTTGGTGGTGGAGGAGCTGGTCAAGAACCTAAATCAGGACCTGCTGTTATATCTGAGGCTTATAGAACACATCCTTTCGTTGAAATGGAATATAAGAATTTAAAGTTTGTTCCTACATTAATTGCTTCTGATAATCCTGAAAACTATGTAATTGAAGTTAAGGATGCAGAAGGAAAGGTGTGGAAAGATTTTTACAGTGTTAAAACAGGCTTTAAAACCAAAACAATGATTAAGAACGAGACACAAAGAGGTCCATTTGAATCTACCGTACTATTTGAAAATTACAAAGCGTTCAAAGGTTCAGAGATTCTATTTTCTTCTATTAAAAAACAAACTTCACAAATGGGCGAGATTACCTCTGAATTACAATCCATAAAGATAAATAAAGGGATAAAGCCCAAAGAATTTGAAATAAAGTAATTATTTATGAATTTTAGAAATGATAAAAAGCTTGGAATAATTGGTGGTGGACAACTTGGGAAAATGTTAATACAAGCCGCACTTGATTTTGACATAGAAGTTTGGGTTTTAGAAAATGATCAAAATTGTCCTTGCAGCCATATAGCTCATAAATTCATTAAAGGAGATATTACTGATTTTGAATCCGTTTATAATTTTGGAAAACAAGTTGATGTTATCACAATTGAAATAGAAAATATTAATATTGAGGCTTTAAAAAAACTTGAATCTGAAGGCAAAAAAGTATTTCCACAACCCAGCATAATTGAAAATATTAAAGATAAAAGATCTCAAAAACAATTTTTTAAAGACCACCAAATCCCAACTTCGAATTTTATTCTAGTTGATGGCATCGAAGACATACGAAATAATTCTACTTTTTTGCCAGCAGTAAATAAAATAGGCGTTGGTGGCTACGACGGAAAAGGTGTGCAAGTTGTTAAAGATTTGAATGATATTGACAAATGTTTTGATGAAAAAGGAATACTAGAAAAATTGATTGATTTTGAAAAAGAACTAGCGGTTGTTGTGGCTAGAAATCCGTCTGGAGAGACCAAAGCTTTTCCTGTGGTAGAAATGGTGTTTCATCCGGAAGCAAATCTAGTAGAATACTTGTTTTCACCTGCAAAAATTTCAAAAGAATTGAGTACTAAAGCTACCAAAATTGCAATAGACACTGCCAATACCTATAATATTGTAGGCTTATTAGCAGTGGAAATGTTTTTAACCAAAGACAAGCAAATTTTGGTTAATGAAGTAGCTCCTAGACCCCACAATAGTGCTCATCATACCCAAAAAGCGAATTTCACTTCTCAATTTGATCAACATATACGAGCCATTTTTGAT
>DAIQBE010000381.1:0-4139 GCA_036781325.1 Leadbetterella sp.
TTGATTTTGTTGATATTAACAGTGTTTTCGGCCGAAAATATCAATTTGTCTTTGATTTGTTTTAAACTACATTCTTTTGGATGCAATTTTATATAATCAAGAATTTTGCCAAACTTATCTGTTTGATAATAATCTTGATGCTTTTCAGAAACGAAAAAACCCTTTAAGTTATTATTTTTGAGGGAAATTTTTTCAAAACCAATGAATTCAGCTTTCCAGCGCACTTTTACTACTTTAAATAATTCTTCAACCTCGATAGGAAGTTTTCCGAATCTATCAATAATCGAATTCATATATTTTTCTAATTCCTCTTCTGTTTTTATTACGTCTATGCTATTGTAAACGGAAAGGCGCTCAGAAATATTATTGATATAGGTATCAGGAATTAATATTTGGAGGTCTGTTTCTACTTGACAGTCGTCAATTATAAGTTGTTTTTTGGTTAACTCATCGGCAAAAAGGTTTTTAAATTCTTTTTCTTTTAATTCTGAAACGGCTTCATCTAAAATTTTGTGATACATTTCATAGCCTAGATCATTAATAAACCCACTTTGTTCTGAACCTAAAAGATTTCCAGCACCTCTAATATCTAAATCTCTCATTGCGACTTTAAATCCGTCCCCTAATTCTGTGAACTCTTCGAGTGTGTTTAAGCGTTTCCTAGCATCTTTTGAAAGACCGGATACAATAGGAACTAAAAGAAAACAAAATGCTTTTTTGTTTGACCTTCCCACTCGGCCCCTCATTTGGTGCAAATCAGACAAGCCGAACATGTGAGCTTGGTTGATTATGATTGTGTTTGCATTGGGAATGTCTAAGCCCGATTCAATGATATTAGTAGAAATTAAAACATTAATTTCGTTTTCAATAAAACGCATCATAACTTTTTCAAGCTTATCTCCTTCCATTTGACCATGGGCTACGCCAATTTTTGCCTCTGGAACTAATCGATAAATAATGTTCGCAATAGATTCTATATCGCTTACTCTGTTGTGAACAAAAAATACTTGTCCACCCCTACTCAGTTCATAGCTGATAGCGTCTCTAATAGTTTCTTCTTTGAAAACATCAACCTGAGTAGTAACTGGTTGTCTGTTTGGAGGAGGTGTAGCAATAACCGATAGGTCTCTTGCTCCCATTAGTGAAAAATGCAAAGTTCTGGGTATGGGAGTTGCAGTAAGTGTAAGTACATCAACATTAAGTTTTAGTTCTTTGATTCGGTCTTTTGATTTTACTCCAAACTTTTGTTCCTCATCTATGATTAGTAGGCCAAGGTCTTTAAATTCTATGGATTTATTCAATAATTTATGAGTTCCAATTACTATATCAACTTTACCTTCTTTTAAGTTTTTAAGTGTTTTTGTGGTGTCGCTTGATGATTTAAAGCGATTTATATAATCTACATTTACGGGCATTTTGGACAATCTTTCAGCAAATGTCCTATGGTGCTGCATGGCTAAAATGGTAGTAGGTACCAAGATAGCAACCTGTTTAGAGTCATTAACTGCTTTAAAGGCTGCTCTAAGGGCAACTTCTGTTTTTCCAAATCCAACATCTCCACAGACAAGCCGATCCATTGGGTAAGGCTTTTCCATGTCTTCTTTTACTTTGGCAGTTGCAGAGGCTTGGTCAGGAGTGTCTTCATACATAAATGAAGATTCTAGTTCTATTTGAAGGTAAGTGTCTGGTGAAAAAGCAAAACCATGAACCTCTCTCCTTTTTGCATAAAGAGAAATGAGCTCTTTTGCAATGTCTTTTACTTGTCGTTTAACTTTTGATTTTTTTATTTCCCAATCTCCAGATCCTAACTTGCTCATTGTTGGAGCATCACCTTCTTTGCTAGAATACTTCGCTATTTTGTGCAAACTATGTATATTTACGAATAACAGGTCGTTGTCTTTATAAATTAGCCGAATAGCCTCCTGTTTTTTGCCAGCTACATCTATTGTTTCCATTCCTGCAAAACGGCCGATTCCATAGTCTACATGGGTAATATAATCGCCAGATTGTAAAGACTTTAGTTCTTTTAAAGTTAAGGCTTTTGATTTAGAAAATCGTTCTTTTACCTTGTATCTATTGAGCCTTTCAAAAATTTGATGATCAGTATAAACTAAAATTTTGTTTTGCTCATCCACAAAACCTTCTTTAAAGTTGCCATATATTGAAAGAAAGCGAATGTTTGGGTTTATTTCAGTGAATATTGTTTCTAGCCGATTGAGTTGTTTTAAAGAATCTGAACTGATAAAACAACTATAGCCATTGCTTTGATTTTCCGCAATATTGTTAATTAATAAATTAAACTCTTTATTAAATGAAGGTTGAGACTTAGAAGTAAAACTAAATTTTTGAGACTCTTTAAAGAAATTCTTTTTTCCAAATTCAACAATTGTATGCTTTTCTAAAAGATTAGTAACTGTTTTGCTATCAATAAAACTAGCATTTGGTTTTAATAAAATGTTTATGTCGCCACCAATAGCTTTTTTTTGTTCATAACATTCTTCTATTCGCTTTAGGTTGTCCCCTACCCTTTCAACAGAAAAAGAAAAATCTTTTATCCAAATATTAGTTTTCTCAGCAAGAAAAGAAAAAATGGGAACAGTTTCTTCTAGACTTAATTTTTCATGAATATTTGGAATGATATTTATGAAATCGATTGACTGATTTGAAAGTTGTGTTTCTGATTCGAAAATACGGATACTTTCTATTTCGTTTCCCCATAGCTCTACTCGATAGGGATTGTCTGTGGCAAAAGAATATACATCAAAAATACCTCCCCGAATGGCAAATTGACCAGGCTCATAAACAAAGTCAGTTTTTTCGAAATTATAGGAAATTAATAGTTCTGTAACGAAATTTAAATCAAGGGTATCTCCTGTTTTTATCCTCAGTGTATTGGCTAATAGCGTTTTTTTACTTATTACCTTTTCTGCTAATGCTTCTGGATAAGTAACTATCAACAAGGGTTCGGTAGCGCTATTTAGTTTGTTTAATAGCTCGGCCCTTTGAATAACGTTTGCATTTTCTATTTCTTCGTATTCATAAGGTTTTTTAAAAGAAGCAGGAAAATACGCTATATGAGGATATTCAAATCCATAGATGTTCTGAAAATCATTAAAAAAGTAAAGAGCATCTTCCTTATCAGGGAGAATAAAAAGGATAGTTTGTTTTTGGTTTTCAAATACAGAAGCTGCTAAAATTGCATCTAAACTACCATAAACACCACTTAGGTGTATTCTTTTTGAATGCTTAATAGACTGAACAAGGTTCAAAACAAAGCTATCTTCGGTGTATATTTTTAGGAAATCTTTGGCGTTCAATATCTAAAGTAAAATAATAATAATACTGGTTTTTGAAATCAGGCAACAAAGATAAGAACAAAAGCCCCCCGAAAGTTGTAAGTAATTGAATTAGTTTCAGGCTTTTTATAGATTTTTGTTTACAATTCTCAAAAAATAAGGTCGACACTTATTTTAAATTGTAGAACCGGTCAATTTTTTAAGAGAAAAACCATTTAGAGCTTTTAAATAGATAGTGAATTATTCTATTCGTAAATTATAGCTAGAAATAGTTTTTTTTATTTTGTTAGGGAAAAATTTACAAAGAAAAGTTCAGTCAACTCACTAACAAACACTGTTTTGGAGGTTTGTTTGTTCACAAAATTACTCCAAATTTTGTTTTTTTATTGTCTCTATTAATCCCAATAGCGTTTGTTTTCGAACACTATCAGGTTCTGGATAGCTCAAATTAAGTTTTTTGAGGTTTTCTGAAATAATTTTGGCCACCAATAGGCGCATGTTTTTTTTATCATCTGCAGGCACAACATACCACGGGTTTTGGTCGGTTGACGTTTCGTTTATCATTTCTTCATATGCAGATTGGTAGTTGTTCCAAAGGCCACGTTCTTTTATATCTCCTTCCTCAAACTTCCAGTTTTTGGTGATATCTTCAATACGTTCTATTAAACGGTTACCTTGTTCTTCTTTTGAAACATGAAGGAAAAACTTAATAACTTTAATGCCATTGTTGGCCAAATAGTTTTCAAAATTTGTAATGTCTTCAAATCGTTTTTTCCAGACCTTTTCTAGGTTTTGTGTTAAGGTTTTGGGTATTTTTTGATAATTTGTCAAAATATCGGGATG
>DAIQBE010000382.1:0-4126 GCA_036781325.1 Leadbetterella sp.
CTTCCTCATCGTTTTTAGGATTAACGTATACATCTGTAAAATACCAGCCTATTACTGAAAAATTATAAAAAGGAGTGGCATGTGTTTTTGTCCAGGTTATCCCTCCGTCAATAGTTTTGTACAATTCGCCAGATTCCCCTTTTGGATTATCCAGATTATCTATTAATGCATAGGCTTTCTTTGGATTAGAATAAGATACGCTTAGCCCAATACGTCCTATTTTTTCGCCTGAAGGCAAACCACTAGTACAGCCAATCCAAGTTTTACCACCATCTATGCTTCTATGAATTCCACTATTTTTCCCACTTATGCCAGGGTAAACCTCCCATGTAGAAGCATACATAAAACTAGGATTTGATGGGGCAATTACTACATCATTTGCCCCCGTTTTGTCGTCTTTAAATAAAACTTGCTGCCAAGTTTTTCCACCATTTCTAGTTTGATAAAGTCCTCTATTGCTATTCTTTGACCACAGATGTCCTAATACAGCTACCATCACTATATCAGGATTTTTTGGATGAATTGCGATTTCGGCTATGGCCCAAGAATCTTCTAAGCCAATGTGTTGCCAAGTTTTTCCTGCATCATTTGACCTATACATGCCAGTGCCTGGTAAAGTGAAATTTCTTGGTTTCTTTAAATTTTCTCCTGTACCAAGATAAATAATATCGGGATTTGATGGGGCCAATTCCATATCTCCTATTCCAAGAGAGGCTTGTTCTTCAAACACACAATGCCAATTGATTCCATTGTTTATTGTTTTCCACAAGCCACCAGAACCAAAACCAACATACATAGTTCCTGGGTTCTTTGTATCCACTTGGACCACATCAGCACGTGCCGAATTTAATGTAGGACCTAAAGAAACCCAATCTAATTTAAAGGGAGTCTCTTTTTTCATTTCTTGATACACTTTATGACTTGCCTCCAAAGGGGAAATGATTTGCTGGCCTATGCTAGTAAAGGGAGAAAAAAGACTAAAAAAGGCTAGAAATATTTTCATAAATTCGAGAAAAAGGAATGTTATTTTTTCCAAAAGAATAAAATTAGTTTTAGATTATATATATTTATCTAAAAATATTAAATTATGTTTAGAATCGCAATTTAGCTTTTCTATTTAATAATTCAGCTTATCAAAATTTATTTAAATGATACAATTTATTTGGGTTTCATTAGTACTTCTAACTGTTTGGTTTTGCATCGTTTTTTTTAGAGATTTATACAAGCACAAAAATAATCTTGAAAAAGTAAGTTGGTCAAAAACAGGATTTATAGGCTTTTTGGTTAATTTTTTCGACGTTTTGGGAATTGGAGCTTTTGCTCCCCAGACTGCATTATTGAAATTTACAAAGCAAACGGAAGACCGGCTTTTACCAGGCACCCTAAATGTTGCGAATACCATCCCGGTTTTGATACAAGCATTGATTTTCATTAACATTATTGAAGTAGAGCCAATTACTTTACTATTAATGCTATTTTCAGCAACAGCAGGTGCTATTTTGGGTGCTGGAATTGTAGCAAAAATGTCTGAAAAAAAAATTCAAATTATTATGGGTTTCGCTTTGTTAGTTACTGCCTTTTTTATGCTCGCTAGTAAAATGCAGTGGATTGAAGGTGGTGGAACAAGCATTGGTTTAAGTGGCTATAAGCTTGCTATTGCAGTGGTTGTAAATTTCTTTTTGGGTGCTTTAATGACCGCAGGAATAGGCCTATATGCCCCATGCATGGCTTTAGTTTTCGCATTAGGATTATCGCCACTTGTGGCTTTTCCTATTATGATGGGGTCCTGTGCGTTTTTAATGCCTCCTGCCTCTATTCAATTTATTCGTAAAGGAGCCTACAATCGAAAAGCTGCATTAGGAATGGCAATTCCAAGTATTTTTGCAGTATTAATTGCAGCTCTAATTGTTAAATCTCTGCCTTTAGATATTCTAAGATGGTTAGTACTTGTAGTTATTATTTATACTTCATCGGTCATGCTTAGATCTGCCTTTTCTAAACAACAGTTTTCAAAAAAAATATAATTTCTAAAACACCTAGTTTACCCTTTTTCTAAAAACTTTTCTATTAAGAGCAAATTTTCATGGTTTTGGTGTGAGTGCCCAAGTCTATTTGCAAGCCCTTTTAAAACTTTTTTAGATTCTTCGGTTCTAATGGCTCCCACTCGCTGAATCATAAAGTTCAAGAATCTTGGGTTTATAGCTTTTTCGGCCAACATTATGGCCTTATCCGCATCAAGTTCTGCCAATGGCTCTGCTGCATACCACAACATTAAAGGTAAATTTTGATCCGTTAAATCTTCTTTATTTTTTACTAAAGATTCTAAAATATTCCATCGATTAGAAGGGTCCAAACGCAACAATCCTGATGTTAAATAAAGTCTAACCAAAGGTGATTTTTCGGAAATTGCCAACTCCTCTAATCTTTTTAAAGTTGCCTTAGAGACTGCCTTTTTTTCTGTTAAAAATTGTATTGCCCAACTTCTCAAATTTTCGTCTGAATTGCTTAATAAATCTTCTAATTCTGTATCTGAAATTCCATTTATTACTTGCAATGTCCACAAAGCTCTTAGCTTTCTGCTTACATCAGGGTTGTTTTTTAGTATCTCTTTCAAAGCTTCTTTAATCGAAGAGTTTGAGCCCCGTTCTTGCAAGATTGTTCTTGCCTGACGTACATAGAACTCGTTTTTATTTAGATGATAATTAACAAGCTCCATATCAGTGGCCTTCCAAAGATTTACTTTTACAAACTTATCATTTTCATTTGAGATTTTGAAAATCCTACCCATGGTTTTGTCATGAACGTCTGGATTAGGACTGTGGCATTGGTTTTTATCGTACCAGTCGATGGCATAAACTGAACCATTTTGATCATATTTCATATTTAGCCACTGGCTCCAAGTGTCATTCATGGCCAAAAAATCTTTTTTATGTGACGCAATATACCCTGAACCTGAGCGTGTCAATAGGTCGTTATTAAGTTTTGCTCCATTAATATTGTTCATGAAAATGGTATTACGGTATTCCTTGGGCCAGGAATCTCCACCCAAATAAATCATGGCTCCAGCGTGTGCATGCCCACCCCCTTCTGATCCTGACCTAAAATTTCCTGCATGAGGACCCCTTTCTCCCACATAATGTTTGTGATCAGCAATCGTTTTTATTTCATCAAATGTGTAAGGATTAAAACTCTTACCTGCCTGCCGCTGATAGCGTGCCCCTTGAATTACGTGATACATATGTGGAATTACACAAACAGTTATAAATGGGTGCCCATAATCATTGAAATCTATACCCCAAGGATTACTAGTTCCTTCAGCAAACACTTCAAATTTATGGTCTGTTGGATGGTATCTCCAAACACCAGCATTTATTTTAGTGCGTTCCGAATCCAGACTTCCTGGCTTACCCACATTAGAATGTGTAAATACTCCATGTACTCCATAAAGCCATCCATCGGGTCCCCAACGAAGGTTATTCAAAACTTCATGCGTATCTTGCGTTCCCCAGCCATCCAGCAATTTTTGTGGAGGGCCTAAAGGAGTATCATTTTCAAAGTCTGTAGGAATAAACAATAAATAGGGGGCTGCACCCAGCCAAACACCTCCCATTCCTATTTCTATACCGCTAACTAAATTGAGATTTTCAATAAAAACCTTTCGGCTGTCAAGCGTCCCATCCCCATTTGTATCTTCAAATATCAAAATTCGATCTCGGCCTTGTCCTTCAGGTGCAGGAATTGGGTAAGTGTGGCCTTCTACCACCCAAAGCCGTCCGCGGGCATCTAAAGTGAAACTAATTGGGCGAACTATATCTGGTTCACTGGCCGCCAAATGAATTTTAAATCCTTTAGGTAAGCTCATGGCTTTTGCCGCATCTGATCCCGAAAGACCAGCATGTATAACTGGATCTAAAGGGGGTAAAACAATAATATCTTTCTTAAATAATTCATTGGGGAACTCTGGGCGGCTGGAATAAAAAAGGAAATTATCAAAATTGATATGTGCCCATTTGTCATTAGCTATATAAGGTATTTGGGAAATGCCGGTTTCATTGTCTACAATTCGAATAAAAATATTTTTATTCAGAAAAGGTTTTAAATTAGCCACTACCGGCTGCAGATTGGC
>DAIQBE010000383.1:0-4109 GCA_036781325.1 Leadbetterella sp.
CAAGTAATTGAACTTTACAGTCCATTCAGTGGCTATTTTCGTAATATTAAGCGTTTTCACACCACCTTAGAAAATCAAGAGTTTTTATACCAGTTTCTAATAATTTAATATTCTCTTAACTTCTTATGCTTTCCTGTACTGTAGTTTTGTTTAAAAAAACGGATGAAGAAAGTATCATTAGTGGTGTTTGACATGGCAGGCACTACCATAAAAGATGAAAAAGAAGTCGAAAATTGCTTTGCTAAAGCATGTGTACTTTCTGGGTTGGAAGTAAGTGAGGAACGTATTTTAGCTTTGCAAGGCTATGCAAAAAGAGAAGTATTTACCTTACTATGGACCGAGATTATTAGAAATAATCCAGAAGATTTGTTAAAAAAAATAGATCAATCCTATTCCCTATTTTGTAAAATACTGGAAAGTCATTATGAATACCAACCCATTTTTCCAGCCGACTATTGTTTAGAAACATTTGAATGGTTGAAAGAAAATAATATAAAGATTGCCTTAACTACTGGTTTTTATAGAAAAGTAGCTGATATTATTTTAGGAAAATTAGGATGGCTTACTGGATTAGACCAGGAGTATTATAATGCGAGCGGAAATGGCATTATTGATTTTTCTATTACTCCCACAGAAACTGGTTTGGGAAGGCCTCATCCAGAAATGATAAATAGATCGATGCACAAATTTGGTATTACAAATTCAAAAACGGTAATTAACATTGGGGATACCCCAGTGGATTTACAATTTGGATACAATGCCAATGTATTATTGAGTTTAGGAATTACTAATGGAACTCATACTAGAGAACAGCTCGAAGTTGAAAAAAACGATGGCCTTTTAGCTAACCTCTCAGAACTGAAATCTATAATTGAAAATTTATGAAGTACGATTTAATTGTAGTAGGTGCAGGAATAATGGGTACATTTCACGCCTATCATGCCGCAAAATTGGGCAAAAAAGTACTCTTGCTTGAAAAAGATAATAAACCCGTAGGAAGTACAATTCAAAATTTTGGACAAATAGTGCCTTCAGGTTTAGATGCTGAATGGTTACAATATGGAACTAGAAGTTTGGAAATTTATGATGAATTAAAGGACTTAGCTGATTTTACACTAGTTAAAAACGGAAGTGTTTACATTGCTAGTGATGACGATGAACTAACTTTGATTCAAGAATTAGAACAGATCCATACTTCTGCTAACTATGTTTGTCAATTTTTAGACAAACATTCTGCAGTCCAAAAGTTTCCAGATGTAAACTCTGAATATATAAGTGGAGCTCTATTTTATCCTAAAGAATACAGCGTTAATTCATCAGAATTTATTTATAAGCTCATTGATTTTTGTAAAGAAAAACTTGGAGTTCACTATTTTAACAGAAGGGCTGTGGTAAATATAGAAGAAATTTCAAACGAAGTAAAAGTAGAGACCTCAACTAAGGAAATTTTTTATGCAGAAAAAGTAATAGTTTGTAGTGGGTATGTTTTTAATTTGCTATTTCCTGAAGTTTACAAGAGTAGTGGACTGATATTAAGTAAATTACAAATGATGAAAACAATACCCTTAAAGAGATTTAATTTAAAATCTAACATACTTACGGGTCTTTCCATTCGCCGTTACGAATCATTTGAACAATGTCTTTCTTTTAAAAAAATGGAAACACCTCATCATTTAATTGAACTAAAAAAATACGGCATTCACATACTCTTTAAGCAGCTACCCGATGGAAGTATTATTGTGGGCGATTCTCACGAATATGCCCAAGTAGAAGAAATTGAGAGTTTGGGACTTGGTATTCAAGAACACATAAATACTTTAATGAAAGTAGAAGCTAAGCGAATTGTAGGTATTGAAGATAATGAATATGGACAATGCTGGGCTGGCTATTATGCCCAACATCCCAAAGGAATTTTTGAATACAAGGTTTCTGAAAACGTGTTAATTAGAACCGGAATAGGTGGAAAAGGTATGACTACCAGTGCAGGGTATAGCGAAGAAAAAATAAAACAATTGTTTGAGTAATTTTAAGTTTGCCTCTATTTTTTACAAACTTCAAAATATATCATCGTTTAATTTGTGCTTGCAGCAAAAAAATTGTAGCCGACTTTCTGTTGTGTTTTTTTAGTTAAAATTTTGCAGGAACGTTAAATTTTCTGTTTTTGGGCTTGCCTTTTATATATTTTCCTTCAAAGAATATGAATTGAATAAGCACCAAAATTACTCCAAAAGAAGCTGTAATTTGGCCAAGTAGATACAGCATTTCTATGAAATCTAATTTAATGGTGCTAAATTCCTTAAAAAATAAAAGTAGCACACTTCCTAAATATCCAATGCTGTCGCATATATATACAAAAAAACCTGCATTGCTTTCTATTTTAAGATACCCTATTAGACGTTCGAAAAAGGCTATTTGTATCAATAAATAGGGTAAATAAAAACCTATCCCGATGATGGTCATCCAAATTTGCGGCGAAATCACATTGTTTCGAAACATCCAGTTCACAAATAATATCAACACTAATGAGCATGAAATCAAAATAGTAATAAAGTAGTAAGCGGGTTTATTGTTTTTAAAAACTGAAACCATCGCTATAAAAATCATTACGATGGAGGCTATAAAAATTTCGGTTTGGGCGAAAATTAATTTGGAATGGTCTTTATCCAATTGATTCCATATTTCAACTGCAAAATTATCTCTAAAATCTCTTAGGATAGTAAATAAGGCATACAATACTACCACACTTACTATTCCGAGTCCATAGGTTTTTATAATTTTTTGTTTATCAAGCTTATACATGGGTTTTCTTTTTGACTTTAAAGCCTTCTCTTCAAATGATGGCGGAGGTATTTTGCTTAACATCCAAACAAACAAGAAAAATGTGGGCAGAAAGGCAATACCGATTGTAAAAGGCATCCAGAATTCTGAAATTTCAAATTGCTTTTGCACAATTAAATAGGTAGTTTTCAAAATTCCTGAGGTCATTATCATGTTAATGCTCAAGCCAATACCTAAGATTTCGGTAAATCTTCTGCCTTCTAAATAACTAAACAATACCCCCCAAACCATGCCCAAAGGAAGACCATTAAAGAAGAGCAATGGAATGTTGTATGGTGCAGGAATAAGCCCAAAAAGCAAAAGAGCCAAACCGGCTGATAAAATTAGAAATACTACCAGTCGTGTTCTGTGTTGCTGTTTTAGCTCAGAAATAATTTTAATACCTATAAATTTCGAACACATGTAGCCCAACACTTGGCTAATAATATATACGGTTTTGAGACTAATGCCCAAAAATAAGTATCCTTCAAATTGACCAGTAAAAAACGGTTTTCGAAAAGCGTAGGTACAAAAATATGCTCCAAAAGCTGCGATAAAGCACCAAATATTTAGTAGAAGAGGCTTCCTTAATAATATAGAAGTTGTTAAATTCAAAACTTGCTTTTTTCCGCAAATACAGAAAACTATGTTTCCTTAAAGTGAAGAGAAGTTTATGAAATGATTATTATTTTCTTTCTATATTCATAAATAGCCTTCTATTTTTAAAATTTGAATATTAAAACAATGGAATAATAAAAAAGTATTCTAAAGAATTTATTATCAATAGATTAAACTTAGATAGTTTTCACAAATACCTTCATAAACCTTACTAAAATAGCAAATCTAACCAAACCATAACACTGACTTAACATTGGCTTAACATTGGGGTGGTAATTTTGTGGCATGAAAAAATTACCAATATAATGATCAAGTCTAAAATCTTATTACTTTGCCTTTTATTTTCCAGTTTTGCCACATTTGCACAGTCAGGTATTCTTAAAGGAAAGGTAATTGAACAAAAATCAAAAGAAGGCGCCATTGGTGCTACAGTAAAAGTTCAAGGAACAACATTGGCTGCAATGACAGATGTAGAAGGAAACTTCCAGTTATCTAATATTCCTGCGGGATTATACAAAATTTCTATTTCTAGCATAGGGCTGGCGGTAAAAGAAATTGATAATGTTAGAATAGAATCCGGGAAAGTTTCAATGCTTAATTCAGAACTATTAGAAGACTCAAAAACACTTGAAGGAATCGTAGTAAAAGCACAAAGAATGACTGGAACTGAGGTT